>JBMYJC010000292.1:0-3193 GCA_049594055.1 Luteibaculum sp.
TAAAAGAAAGAACCAAAGAAAAATCTAGGACTGCACCTCCCTCGCTCATTCGCCTTTGCTCATACCAAGAAAATCTAAAAGGAGCTCCCCAAGCCATGGTCTTGGGTCATTCGACTAAGTCGCTCTTTTGATTTTCTAAGTATGACCTTCGACTCATTTCGCTCTTGAGCTGAAGGTCCATTTCTTTTCATCTAGATTACAAGTTTGCTTTGCTACGATCTTTAAAGGCCCCTTCTAGCCTCCCCGAAGGGGAGGAATTTAGTTCATGGTTCAAATCACCAGTTCACCGAATAAGCAAATCACCACTAAGGAGATTCGTTAGGTTGTTCACAGCAATAGTGTGCTCCCCTACGAGCTACCAGCCTTTGCGGCTTTGCGGCTTTGCGTGCCAAAATCCATTTTAAAGGTGAGTTTCCTCGTACACTGGAATGACAGCACGCTTTGCTCTCAGCTTCGAGCTTTTAGCTTTTTAAGGCCCCTCCTAGCCTCCCCGAAGGGGAGGAACTTGGCTTACAGGCCAAATCACTAAAAAGGAGACTCTTCACTTCGTTCAGAGTGAACATATGCTTTGCTCAACGCTCTCCTCTCTAACTTTTAATCTCTAATCCCTCATCACTAATCCAAATTTCCGCCTCTAACTTGGCCCATTTAGCTTTGACCGATTCAACTCATAAACTCATCAACAACCCAGCTTCTAGCTTTTAGCTTTTAACTTCTCCTTTTTTCAACAAAAAACTTTTTCTTGCCGAGTCGGCATCTTGCCTTAAATTCGGGGCTTTAAAATTGATTATGCACCAAGACATAGCTGTTTTTACCCTGATAGAAAACGAGAAAAGACGTCAGACTCGTGGAGTAGAATTGATAGCCTCCGAAAACTATGTATCCGATGAAGTCCTTCATGCAATGGGCTCTGTCCTTACTAATAAATACGCAGAAGGCCTCCCTGGAAAACGCTACTACGGTGGCTGCGAGGTAGTGGATGAAGTGGAGCAATTAGCCATTGATCGTGCCAGAGAATTATTTGGTGCTGAATGGGCCAATGTGCAACCACACTCCGGAGCGCAAGCAAACGCGGCTGTTATGCTTGCCTGCCTTAAACCTGGTGATAAAATTTTGGGCTTCGACCTTTCGCATGGAGGGCACCTTACACACGGTTCTCCAGTAAACTTTAGTGGAAAACTGTATGAACCCCATTTTTATGGCGTAGAAAAGGATAGCGGTTTGATCGACTTCAACAAAATTGTTGATCAGGCCAAAAAGCTTAAACCCAAAATGATTATTTGCGGAGCCAGCGCATATTCCAGAGATTGGGATTATGCCACCTTGCGCAAAGCTGCCGATGAAGTGGGTGCAATATTGTTAGCAGACATTTCGCATCCTTCCGGACTCATTGCCAAAAAACTCCTAAACGATCCTTTAGAGCATTGCCATATTGTAACTACCACCACCCACAAAACCCTGCGCGGGCCAAGAGGTGGATTAATCATGATGGGCAAGGATTTTGATAATCCCTTCGGACTTAAAACACCAAAAGGGAGTATTAGAAGCATGTCTAGCTTATTGGATTCTGCCGTTTTCCCTGGAACACAAGGCGGACCCTTAGAGCACGTAATTGCCGCCAAAGCTGTGGCTTTCGGTGAAGCCCTTAAAAAGCCATTTACAAGCTACTGCAAGCAGGTTATCAAGAATGCTCAAGCCCTTTCAGAGGCCTTGGTTGAAAAAGGCTATGGTGTAATCTCAAAGGGTACCGATAACCACTTGATGTTGATAGATCTCAGAAACAAAGGCGTTACCGGGAAAGAAGCTGAGGCCGTTCTTGGACAAGTAGACATTACGGTGAATAAAAACATGGTGCCTTTTGATTCTCAATCTCCTTTTGTTACTTCCGGCCTTCGTTTGGGAACTGCAGCCATTACAACACGCGGTTTGGGAATAAAACAAATGACTACCATCGCGAACTGGATAGATCAAGCGATTGAAGAAAGAGAAAACAAAAAGTTTTTGCAACGACTAAAATTAGAGGTGAACGACATGATGTCGGCTTACCCTTTATTTAAAGCTTAAAATTTATGATTCGAGCAAACGATCCAAAAAGAAAAACCTGGGTAGAGGTGCCCGAAGGATCGGACTTCCCGATTCAAAACCTGCCTTTTGGTGTTTTTAAAACCGATTTTTTTGAACCCCGTGTTGGAGTAGCCATTGGCAATAAGATTCTAGACCTGTATTCACTGGCAATCCTGGGCTATCTTAAGAATCAACCTTTTGAGCTGGACGCCTATTTATCATCCAGCCTAAACAATTTGATTAGCTACGGAAAAAATGCAGTTCGCGAGCTGCGTAACCACCTTTCTGACTTATTAGAAGTTGGAAACGAGGAGCTTCAAAAACAAGATGTTCACGTAAATCAGGTCTTCTTTAACCAAAATGAGGTGCAAATGCTCATGCCGGTTAATGTGGGAGATTACACCGATTTTTACTCCAGCAGAGACCACGCTACCAACGTGGGAACTATGTTCCGCGATCCAGACAATGCACTACTTCCCAATTGGTTGCATATTCCGGTTGGATACCACGGTAGAGCCAGTTCAATTGTAGTTTCTGGTGTGGACATAAAACGTCCAAAAGGACAAACCCGCCCAGATCCGGATCAAGACCCCGTTTTTGGCCCAACAAAACTTCTGGATTTTGAGCTGGAAATGGCCTTTGTAACCTTTGATGGTAAAGATTTAGGTCAATCCATCAGTACAAAAGAAGCTGAAGATTACATTTTTGGGATGTGCTTGTTTAACGACTGGTCTGCTCGCGACATTCAAAAGTGGGAATATGTTCCACTCGGGCCTTTCCTGGCAAAAAACTTCGCCTCATCCATTTCTCCGTGGATTGTAACCCTGGACGCTTTGGAGCCTTTTAAAATCCCTGGGCCCAAACAAGATCCCAAAGTACTTCCATACTTAGAGTACCAAGGGGATAAGCACTACGACATCAACCTGGAAGTTGCCATACAGCCCGAGGGTGGTAAGGACAATACGGTTTGCCAGTCCAACTTTAAATTCATGTACTGGAACATGGCCCAGCAGTTAGCCCATCACACAGTTAATGGCTGTAATGTTCGCGCTGGTGACATGATGGCTTCTGGAACAATTTCGGGTAAAGAGCCTAGCTCATTTGGAAGTATGTTAGAATTAGCCTGGAG
>JBMYJC010000293.1:0-236 GCA_049594055.1 Luteibaculum sp.
TCCCTTTCCCATAGTTGCAATTATAAGCATTGTCCTCATTTGGCTGTACACTAACAAAGGGGGGATAAAAACCATTATTTGGACCGATACTTTTCAAACCGTTTTTATGCTGGCGGCTATCTGTATCGCCTTCTATCAGATAGCTCTTTCTTTAGATTTAAACCTAGTAGAAGCCATTGGATCTATTTCTGAGAGTGATTATTCCCGGGTCTTCCAATTTGAGGATGGAAATGCCC
>JBMYJC010000293.1:246-3188 GCA_049594055.1 Luteibaculum sp.
TCTTTGTCTGGGATTGGCAGGCACCCACTAATTTCTTTAAGCAGTTTATTGCCGGAGCATTTATCGCCATTGTGATGACCGGGCTGGATCAGGATATGATGCAGAAAAACCTGAGCTGCAAAAATATTGGTGACGCCCAAAAAAATATGGTCACCTTCTCTATCATCCTGGTTTTTGTTAATCTCATTTTCCTGGGCTTTGGGGTTTTGATGTTTCAGTACATCGATGCAGGGGCACTGGATACCACAAGCATGGGTAAATCCGATGAGTTTTTCCCCGCTTTAGCCCTGTCGGGTAATCTGGGAATGGCTACAGCGGTATTTTTTGTTCTTGGTTTAATTGCTGCCGCATACAGTAGTGCCGATTCTGCACTAACCGCGCTTACGACTTCTGTTTATGTAGATTTTATTCAAAATCCAGGATTGTCGGAGCAAAAGGCAAAACGTCTAAGACGCACTATTCATGTAGCTGTATCTGCTGTTTTGCTTATTGTGATTGTGCTGTTTGAAAGAGTGGCAGATTCTAGTGTTATTGACCAACTACTCACAGTGGCAGGCTACACCTATGGGCCCATCCTCGGGATGTTTATTTACTGCTTGTTACCCACGCGTAAAATTGTTGGATTTGGTGGGTATATCTGGCTCATTGCACTTGTCTCACCAGTACTGAGTTATTTGTTGGAAAAGGTAATTCCATTGTGGTTACCGAAATACCAAATGGGCTATGAGTTGCTTTTGGTAAACGGATTGATTTGTCTGGGACTATTGTTAATCCTTAGCAGATTTACTAATTCCCCCCGTTTGCAATCACAGAGTAAATAAGTAGGGAGGAGGAAAGAATGCTTAGATAGGGCGCAAATTCTTTTACAAATTCCCTTGCTAAGTCTCTTCTCGGCTGAACGTAAATAATATCATTGGCCTGAACCACCATATCGGCTAAATCTATGCCGTCTATGGTGGAAAGATCTATGCGGTAAACCTCTCTTTTATCGCCAACTTTGCGTATCACCTTGATTTTTTTAGCATTTCCACGCTCCGTAATACCTCCTGCCAAGGCAAGTGCTTCCATAACAGTGGTATTTGCATTAGAGAGGTATATGACTTGAGCCGTTCCACCCGATCCAGGAGAAACGATAACGCGGTTGTTAGAAATACTCAGTAAAACAAAGGGTTGCTTAATGTATTGGCTAACCAATTCTTCAATCAAAAATTCAGCTTCTCTAAGGGTTTTACCCGCAATTTTAACTCGTCCTATGGAAGGCAGGTTAATCATTCCATCCGCCTCAATTCGATAGGGGAAGCCAATATTAATAGCCCCGCCTTGGTTTGCGCCTCCGCGCATCATATTCATGTTGTTGTTGGCAGATGAACCCGTGGGATCAATAATGTCGAAGCCCTCGTTGTTGTACACGCGCATGCTAATTACATCATTGGGGGCAAGCACATAATCCTCATCGGTTGTTCCCAATTCCGGCATTTCCATATCTATTTTGCGGGTGTCGCGAAACAAGATATAGCTGTTTATTCCACATGAGTTAAGGATTAAAAGTAGGAGTAGGGGGTAAATAAGTTTCTTCATCGCAGCGGCAATCGCGGGTAAAAGTATAAAGTTTCTCACGTTATTTGCCTCAAGCATGGCCAATGAACAAAGGGTTTGGGATTTAATCGTTGTAGGCGGAGGTGCTGCGGGCTTTTTTGGTGCGGCTAACGTTGCCGAACGGTATCCAGAGAAAACAGTCATCATTTTGGAAGCTTCCACCAAAGTGCTAAGCAAAGTTTTAGTTTCGGGAGGTGGAAGGTGCAACGTAACCCACGCTTGTTTCGATAATGCAGAGTTGGTATTAAATTATCCACGTGGAGAAAAAGAAATGCGTGGTCCATTCAGTCGGTTTAGCACGGGAGATTGTTTTGCCTGGTTTGAAGAACACGGGGTTTCGCTAAAAATAGAATCAGATAATCGCGCTTTTCCAGAAAGCAATAGCAGCCAAACCATTGCCGATTGCCTCTACCAAACCGCTGTAAAGCATGGGGTTCAAGTGGAACTGAGTTCTCCGGTTGAAGCTATTGACAGGAATGCTGATGTTTGGGAGCTTTCAAGCCGGGGAAAGGCATTTCGAGGTAAAAATATTCTATGGGCCACAGGTTCAAAGCCATCATCCTATAAAATCCTTGAGACATTAGGAGTTAATTGTGTGGAGCGCGTGCCCTCCCTGTTTTCTTTTAATCTAAAAGATCCGCAATTGGTAAAGCTCGCAGGTATTTCTGTTCCTTACGCAAGTTGCCTAATATCTAAGTCCAAGTTTGAGAGTCATGGCCCCTTGTTAATCACACATTGGGGGTTATCGGGACCTTGCATTTTAAAGTTATCTGCTTTTGCCGCAAGGCATGTAAGGACAGTAAATTACAAGTTTAACATCGAGGTAAACTGGCTAAACCAGAGCAAGGAAGAGCTATTTGACCATATATGGAATTGGGCGGAAGAGCGTCCTAACCAAAAGATATCCAACCCAGTTTTCCCAGAACTTCCTAAAAGGCTTTGGAAATATTTTCTCGCTTGCAGCAAGTTAAATGAAGACACCAATTGGCAGGATATGAGCAAGCAGCAAGTCTTGCATTTGTGTGAAATTCTCTCAGAGCAACAATTTAGCGTGGATGGAAAAACTACCTATAAAGAGGAGTTTGTTACTGCCGGAGGAATAGCCTTAACCGAAGTAAATCTCAAAACCATGGAATTAAAAAACTTTCCAAAGTTTTACGTTGCAGGAGAAGTAATGGATGTTGATGCCGTAACTGGCGGATTTAATTTTCAGCATGCCTGGACTAGTTCTTGGATAGCAGCGCAGAACATTTTTAGTTGAAAATTGCCTTTTTAAGGTTTTGTTTAAATCGGTAAATAGCCAATTTGTAGCGGCTTACACGCATGGCGTTAACCTGGGCGGTAAC
>JBMYJC010000294.1:0-3169 GCA_049594055.1 Luteibaculum sp.
TTGTTTGCAATGGCTTGTCCATTTTCCAGCACAGAGACTTCGGTACTTCCTCCACCCACATCAATGTAGAGGTAAGTTTTACTGAGATCTAAATTCTGAGTTTCAAAAGTAGATTGGATGAGTTTTGCCTCCCTGGCCCCGCTGATCACCTCTATGCGCACATCGGTTAAATTCTGCACAAAGTCCAGGATATGATCTTGATTTTGTGCTTCCCGCATAGCCGAGGTAGCACAAGTCCAAAAGTTTTTTACCCCATATACCTGCATCAACAACTTAAAGGCATTAATGGATTTGGCCAGGCGGATGGCATTGGTTTCGCTGATATTGCCCGTATCAAAAACCTCTGCACCCAAGCGCACCGGTACCCGAACTAATTGCAGCTTTTTAATACTGGGTTTACCCCCAATTTTTCGAGCCTCTGCAATGAGCAATCGCATGGCATTTGATCCTATGTCTATGGCACCAAATTTCAAGCCTAATTCTTTTTACTGGATTTAGCCAGTGGATTAAAATTTATGCAAAGCTGAACCCAATGATCCAGTCTTACATCACTTATAATGCCCTCCGGATTTACAAAAACATATCCGGCCATGGGTTTACCTGTAAAGGCCATTTCTTCGGCAAATTCGTTTTTCAGGGCAGCATCGTATGCGTTAGGGCCCACCCGAGCCATTAGTTTATCGCCCAAAACTCCAACACACATTTTATCATCCACCATAAAACAAAGTCCACCAAACATCTTTTTCTCTACAAAAAAAACACCTTTGGAGGTCAAACTATCTGCAACTCGATCAGCGAGTGAATTGTCGAAAGCCATATCTATATTTCTGCAAATTCTTTATCAGGTACTTCTTCTCCTAAACGGTTTTTAAAGTACTCATAAACAGCAATTTGCGCTCTTAGGTTATGATTACCCGAGTTGGCTACGTAAAGGTTGTACTGGTTTTTATCTATGATTCGCGCTTTTACGTTGTCCATTACGTACAACATAAAAGTCTCTTTTAATACTTTCTTAATGATAGGATCGTAAACGGGGACGGTAACTTCAACCCTCCTATCTAAATTTCTAGTCATCCAATCGGCAGAACCCAAATAGAACTGCTCATCTCCACCGTTTCCAAAAATTACCAACCTTGTGTGCTCCAGGAAACGGTCTACAATGCTGATGATACGGATATTTTCTGACATGCCAGGAACTCCGGGAATAAGGCTACAAATTCCTCTAACTACTCCCACTACCTTCACTCCTGCCTGGGCTGCCTTGTAAAGTTCAATAATCATATCCCTATCCTGCAGGTTGTTTAACTTAAGGTAGATATATGCCTCTTTACCTGCCTTGGCGTGCTCGATTTCGGCATGGATCATTTCCACCATCTTACTTCGGGTGGAAAAAGGGGAAACCAATAGGTGCTCAAATGGCCTAACGCGATAATTTTCCCTCAAGAAGTTGAAGACATCATTCACTTCACCAGCAATACGCTGGTCTGCCGTTAGCAAACTGTAATCGGTATATAACTTGGCATTTCCCTCATGGAAATTACCTGTACCAATGTGGGCGTAATACTTAATTTTCTTCTCTTCCTTGCGCTCTATAAGTATGAGTTTGGAATGCACTTTTAATCCTGCAACACCAAACAGGACTTTACAGCCTTCTTCCTGGAGTTTTGTACTCCAATAGAGGTTGTTCTTTTCATCAAAACGAGCTTGCAATTCCAGCACCACCTCCACGCGTTTGTGATTCTTGGCCGCACTAATAAGAGCATTAATGATTTTAGAGCTTTTGGCCACCCTGTACAGGTTAATTCTAATAGCCGTAACCTTAGGATCTATGGCGGCCTCGCGCAATAAATCAATAACGTAGTTAAAAGACTGGAAGGGATAAGTTAACAAGGAGTCCTTCTCTGAGATGGCTTTGAACATACTGCGATACTTATCCAAATGCCTGTGTTTCAAAGGCGGCATTGCTGGATGTACAAAGTCTTTAACCCCCAAATTGGGGAAACTCATGAAGTCTTTAAAATTGTGGTACCGCCCGCCTGGAATTAGGTTTTGGGTTTGTTTTAAACGCAGTTTTTTCACCAGGAAATCAAACAAATCATCCGGAATGGTTGCATCAAAAACAAAGCGTACAAATTGGCCCTTTTTTCTGTTTTCGATGGAATCTTCCAATTTGTCCATAAAGGACTTGGAAACGTCCTCCTCTATATCCAGCTCCGCATCTCGGGTGAGCTTGATGGTGTAGGCCTCAAAACTGTCGTAATCAAAAATGTTAAACACGTCTTGCAAGCAAGCGCGAATAACATCGTCTAACATAATTACGTAGCGGGTAGAGTCTTCTTGTGGTAGCACTAAAAAGCGAGAGACCACCTCGGTTGGAAGTTCTAGCAAAGCGTAATCTGGCGGCCTGTTCTGGCGCTGCATTTTAATAGCCAGATATATCATTTTGTCTTTTACGGACGGAAACTTCCTTTTTCTATCCAACATCATGGGAACCAGGTTGGGGCGCACCTTTTCCGTAAAGTACTTCCGTACAAAGAGCAGCTGATCTGGTGTTAATTGGCGCTCGTTTAGCATAATGATGTTATGCTCGCGCAGCTCATCCAAAAGACCCTCGTAAATTTTCTCGAATTTGGCTTGAAGCTTGATAACCGTAGACTGGATGATTTCCAGACACTCCTTTGGATCCATCTCCAAATAACTGCGCGCTTCAGCTCCAAAGCTCACAATACGATTTAAGGTGGCCACACGCACCTTAAAAAACTCATCCAGGTTGTTGGAGAAAATACCCAGGAATTTTATTCGCTCAATAAGGGGAACACTTCTATCGGCAGCCTCCTGTAAAACACGATCGTTAAACGCTAACCAGGAAAGCTCCCTGTTTATTAATTCAAATTCCGGTTCCTCCATAACGCCCCCTAATTACAGGGTTTTTAGCTTTTCTTCCAAGGCAGCTATTTTATCTTTTGCGTCTTGTTCCTTTTTTCTTTCAGATTCAACCACAGGCGCTGGGGCGCTATTCACAAAACGCTCATTAGCCAGCTTTTTCTGAACCGATTGCAAGAAGCCTTTTGTGTAGTTTAATTCCTCACTCAATTTTTTGCGTTCGGCTTCCACATCAATCTGATCGCCTAGCGGCACAAAGAAACTAACGCCCTGATGGATAAAACTG
>JBMYJC010000295.1:0-3168 GCA_049594055.1 Luteibaculum sp.
CCAAAGCCCCTAAAGAAATTACTGTTGATGGTAAAACTTATCCTTTTGAGGAGTTTTTAGCAACCAACAAATCTGTTGCCTTACTGATCATCCATAAAGACAGTATCCACTTTGAGGAATATTGGCGCAATTACAGCGAGGAATCCATTGTTCCCTCCTTTTCTATGGCTAAATCGGTACTATCCATTTTGGTGGGTTGCGCTATTGAAGACGGCCTAATACCATCGGTTGATATTCCTGTTACGAAATACATTCCAGAACTTAAAGGCAAAGGCTTCGATAAAGTAAGTATAGAGCAAGTCTTGCAAATGACATCGGGCCTGGATTATAAGGAGAGTTACACCAACCCCTTTGGCGATGCGGCAACCTTTTATTATGGAAGAGATCTCAGAAAAGCCATTTTTAATATGGAGTTGGAAGTGGAGCCAGGTACGCGCTTTAGCTACCAGAGTGGCAATCCGCAAATACTTGGCTTGGTGTTGGATCGGGCCTTAGGAGATAAAACCATAAGCGACTACATGGAGGAAAAACTTTGGAAACCATTAGAAATGGAATACAATGCCTCCTGGAGCTTGGATAAAAAGAAAAACGGACTGGAAAAAACCTTTTGTTGCTTAAATGCGCGAGCTAGAGATTTTGCCAAAATTGGTAGGCTTTACTTACATGGTGGGCGCTTTAAGGACAAACAAATTGTTCCGGAAGAATGGGTGAAAAAATCCACCCAAATTGATACTACTGAAGCCAGCGCATGGTACTACCAATATCAGTGGTGGTTACCCAGCCGCGAAGGAGACTTCATGGCTCAAGGAATTTTAGGGCAGTACATCTATGTAAACCCCGCTAAGGATCTTGTCATTGTACGACTTGGAAAAAGCACCAATAACATGGGTTGGAGCCAAATTTTTAGAGGAATTGCAGCGGCCTATTAGACCCATTATTACGTTGTTTGGAATTTGCGCAAAATTGATTCATGCCTAAATCCTTTCTGTTAAGCCTCATCGTCATTTCGCAATTCTGTTGTACTTCATTATGGTTTGCTGGCAATGCAATATTGCCGCAATTGGTGAAGGTTTTTGATTTAAGTAGCCAGGCTTTGGGACATCTTACCGCAGCGGTGCAATTGGGTTTTATTCTGGGAACTTTAGTTTTTGCTTTGTTAAACATTGCAGACCGCTTTGCCCCTAGCAAGGTGTTTTTTCTTTGCTCTGTAGCCGGAGCTTTTACCGGACTTGAAATGCTCTGGACGGGAAATAGCCTGTTTAGCCTCATATTTTTTCGGGTGCTTACAGGTTTTTTTCTGGCTGGAATTTATCCCGTAGGAATGAAAATTGCTTCCGATCATTTTGATTCGGGTTTGGGAACCTCATTGGGTTTTCTGGTAGGCGCCTTGGTTTTGGGAACTGCGTTTCCCCACGCGCTGGCCCAGTTTAATACTTGGATTTCATGGGAACAGGTTGTGTGGATTACCTCGGGATTATCGATAGGCGGAGGGGCGCTTATGTTTTTTGGTGTACCCAAGGGTCCATATCGCAAAGTATCATTCAAACTAGATTTTGGGGCAGTTCCCCGTCTTTTTCGAGAGCCTGGTTTTCGCTCGGCCGCCTTCGGATATTTTGGTCACATGTGGGAATTATATGCTTTCTGGGCTTTTGTGCCCTTTATGCTCAATAACTATCTAGACCTCCATCCACTTCATTCCATCCATGTATCCTTTTGGGCTTTTATTGTAATTGCTAGCGGAAGCCTTGGTTGTATTCTAGCCGGATTTCTAGCCAGGCATTGGGGTCCAAAGCGCATTGCCTCCGCTGCACTTATGTTATCTGGAATTTGTTGTTTGCTCTCTCCATTTTCCATTCTCCAGAGTTCCTTTTGGGTTTACATCTCCTTTCTAATTTTTTGGGGAGTTGTAGTAGTTGCAGATTCCCCTCTATTTTCAACCCTCGTTGCCAAAAATGCGCCAGCGCATTTAAAGGGAACCGGACTTACCATAGTTAACTGCCTAGGTTTTGCAATCACCATCATAAGTATTCAGCTTCTTACCTGGATCCAACCCTTCATCCAACCGTATTATCTGTTCCTTTTGTTAGCCCTGGGACCCATTGTTGGCCTAATGGGCTTCTTGAAAAACAAGGGGAACAGGATCCTTAGCCGCACTTTGGGATAAAATCCACCATTCTTATTTAGATCAATTTAAAATTGTGCTATTTTCGCGGTCATGAAATCTGTTCACACACCAACCGAATTTCAGCTTCCACCTTGCATGCTTTGTGTGCGATCTTCCGAGCTCTTTGCCAAGAAAAAATGCTGTAAGAAATTTAAGAAAGGCAAAAGATGTAAAAACTGTCCAAAAGGATAATAGTGCCTTAGGGAGCATACCAAATAAAATTCGTAATCTCCCCAAAAAATCCCGCAATCATGAAAACTCTTTCAAAAGACATTTTAACTGGAAAAGGCCTTAAAGACATCCAATTTGGAATGGAGCGAAGCCAAGTAAAACAGATCATGGGAGAGCCCGATGAGGTTGAGCAATATGAAGATGAGGAGTCTGAAGAGGTAATTACCGAAGCCTGGCACTATGATGACCTGGAGCTTTCTATCTCCTTCGACAAATACGAAAATTGGAAACTAAGTACCATTTCTGTTAGTGAAGCTGGCTTTACCCTGAATGGAAAAACCATCATTGGATTACTTCAGGGAGAACTCACCGATTTATTAGACGAGTTAAATTTGGGTCAATACGAGGTAGAGTCCTGGAGCACTGAAGATGACGACACACAAGATCTGGTAACCATTCCTCACTTGAGTATCAACTTCTGGATTTCAGAAGGAAAAGTGACAGAAATACAGTGGGGCCCTCTTTATAACGAGGAGGAGCAAACCATATGGCCCAACTAGATTAGACACATATTCAATTTGTTAAAAGAGGCTTCTGGCCTCTTTTTTTGTTATTTCACAGCCTTGGTATGCTACTAAAACAACACGCTTTACTCGGCTTTCTACTTTTTGCATTCCATCTTAGTACGGTGGGCCAGGAGCGAATTGTATGGACTGGCGCTAATTCGAGCGACTTTTTTAATGCCCAAAACTGGAATCCTCAAAAGGTTCCTCGCTCACAGGATACAGCGTACGTAAATCTGAGTGGTTCCAATCTAAATATTGGGCAAAACC
>JBMYJC010000296.1:0-3151 GCA_049594055.1 Luteibaculum sp.
TGGATGTATTTTGTTCTTTCCGAATAACAGAGTCATCAATAATATTTCCACTTACGGTTAAAAATCTACCGCGTAATTCATTGTCAGAAACGTCTAATAGAAAAGATCCTGCACTATCTGTGCTTAATACCATGGCCGGGTGATCCATTGGTCCGCCACCAAGTTGTCCGCCAGAAGTACCTGCTACCGCATAAATGGTTCCTTTTCTATCCGTTTTTAAGTATTCGCCATCTCCATTTATTCTTCCATCGCCAGGGAAAACAATGTGCTGCTCAGGATCAAATGAATCGGCAAAGCCATAGTGGCCATTGATTAGAAAGCTACGCTCGTAGTTATGGCTATGTCCTCCTAAACCTAGATCTACCCCGTATTCTTCAAGGATGGGGTTTATTACCTCGCGCATGTAGATCAGTTCATCTTCGGCATCTGAATCGTGCGATCCTTTTGTGTAGGGGGGATGGTGCCACATGGCTACCGTCCATTTTTGTTTGTTTTGGCTTAAATCTTCTCGTAACCAATCGGCCATGGCACTCCCGTGTAAAAGTGTTTGTACCATGTTTCCGTCTAAACTTACAAAGTGCACATTTCCATAATTAAAGCTGTAGTATGCTTCTGTTCCAGAAGGTACTCCGCCCAATTCTCCATCGGCCGGAAGGTTAAAGTTGCTGTAATAGGCACCAGTTTGTGTTAGTGGGTTGGTGGAATATGAGTCGTGGTTACCAAAAGTGGGGTAGAAAGCGCAGTGGCTGTAAAAACCAGAATAAATATCATAAAGGTTGGTTTGATATTCGGCATCTAAACCAGTAACGTAAGCGTTGTCACCTAACATTAATGTGAGTTCGGGCTCATTTCTATCCTGGAAATCCAGGTAGGATTGCAAAACCGCCTGCTGCGTTGCATTTCCTGTTCCCGCGTCTCCAATAACCCAAAAATGCAGTTCCTTATTAGATCCGGGGGCAGGAGCAGTAGTGAAATACTGCAGTTCTTTATTGCCAATTTCTGTACCTCCTACCAAAACCTGATAATAGTATTTAGTATTGGGTTGAAGATCGTGTA
The DNA here is from genome assembly GCA_049594055.1 of Luteibaculum sp. Classification (GTDB taxonomy): domain Bacteria; phylum Bacteroidota; class Bacteroidia; order Flavobacteriales_D; family Luteibaculaceae; genus Luteibaculum. Next base: position 1,057 of record JBMYJC010000296.1, read on the forward strand.
AAACTACCTCGTGATCTGTAGCAATAGGAGCCTCTCCTTCTACGCTTTGATCCAGATTTTCAGGGGAAGTCCCGTAGCGAACAACTCCGGTTCCAGGGCTAAAGCTTCTCCATCGCACGGTAACCTGATCTGCAGCCAATTTCTGCAAGTAGGGAGCCCTAGATAAAAGGTCTTGAGCCTGTAGGTTAATTAAACAAACTAATACAAGTAAACAGGTGAAAAATGATTTCATGGTGATAATTTGCCGCAAAGGTATTTGGGCAAAAAAGAAAAAGCCCCGGTAAACCTGAATTTAACCGGGGCTTAACAATTCACTAAAATAAGCTAGGCGTTTTTCCTGCTTACTGCTCTATTTGCTGCATTAATGATATCGGCAACACCACAGCCGTATTTATCTAAAAGTTCGTCTGGTTTACCGCTTTCTCCAAACTGGTCTTTTACTCCAACAAACTCCATGGGTTTTGGATCGCGTTTTACCAAAACTCTAGCAATACTTTCACCCAGGCCTCCATTAATTTGATGCTCCTCTGCAGAGATACAACAACCGGTTTTTTCTACCGAGGCTAAAATGGCGTCTTCATCTAATGGTTTTATAGTGTGGATGTTGATGATCTCACAAGAGATGCCATCCTGCTCCAATATTTTGGATGCTTCAATAGCTTTCCATACTAAATGGCCCGTTGCAAAAATGGAAACGTCATTCCCTTTTTTAATGGTAAGCGCTTTGCCAATTTCAAAAGGGGTGTTCTCTGGGATAAAGATGGGCACCTTGGGGCGACCAAAACGCAGGTAAACCGGTCCTACGTGCTCTGCAATTGCAAGGGTAGCAGCTTTGGTTTGGTTATAATCGCAAGGGTTTATAACGGTCATGTGTGGCAAGGCCTTCATCATGGCCAAGTCTTCTAAAATCTGGTGAGTGGCACCGTCTTCTCCAAGCGTTAATCCGGCATGACTGGCACAAATCTTTACATTTTTGTCGCTGTATGCAATGGATTGGCGAATCTGGTCGTAAACCCTTCCGGTAGAAAAGTTGGCAAAAGTTCCGGTAAAAGGAATTTTACCCGAAATGCTTAATCCCGCAGCTATTCCCATCATGTTTGCCTCGGCAATTCCCACCTGAAAAAAACGATCGGGGTGGTTGTTTTGGAAGGCATTCATTTTTAACGAACCGGTTAAATCGGCACAAAGGGCAACTACATTCTCGTTTTTCTTACCCAATTCGGTAAGGCCATCGCCAAATCCAGAACGGGTATCTTTATGTCCTACAACTTCAATTTTCATGCTTCAATTTTTAATAGTCGCCTAGTGTTTCTTCCAATTGCGCTAATGCCAATTGTAATTGTTCATCGTTGGGTGCAATCCCATGCCATTCATGACTTCCCATCATAAAATCTACGCCTTGGCCCATTTCTGTTTCCATTAATATGGCTATGGGTTTGCCTTTGCCGGTTAAAGACTTCGCTTTTTCCAATTGGGCTATTACATCCTCAATGTCATTTCCTTTGCAGTTTAGTACCTCCCAACCAAAGGCTTTAAACTTGGCTGGTAAGTCGCCTAGGGACATAACATCTTCCACATCTCCGTCAATCTGCCTTCCGTTCCAATCTACTGTTGCAATTAGGTTATCCACCTTTTTAGAGGCGGCAAACATAAGTGCTTCCCAAATCTGGCCTTCCTGCAACTCCCCGTCTCCATGGAGCGTGTAAACCAATTGCGGGTCGCCATCTAACTTTTTACCTAGTGCAGCACCAATGGCCACACTAAGGCCTTGTCCTAAGGAGCCACTGGCTACGCGCACTCCTGGTAATCCTTCGTGTGTTGTAGGGTGCCCCTGCAAGCGGGAGTTTAGTTGGCGGAATGTTCCCAGTTCATCAATATCAAAATATCCCGCTCTGGCCAGAGTTGAATACCAAACGGGGGAGATATGTCCATTGGATAAGAAAAAGAGGTCTTCACCTTTTCCCTCCATAATAAATTTGCCGCCCTTATGCTTTAAAACATGGAAATACAGTGCAACAAAAAATTCTGTACATCCCAAAGAGCCACCGGGGTGTCCGGATGCAGCAGCATGTACCATGCGAACAATGTCTCGCCT
>JBMYJC010000297.1:0-3145 GCA_049594055.1 Luteibaculum sp.
ATGCTGCAAGTGGAAATTACCAATACGTTTGGAGTGACCCCGCCTGTGGAATAAACAACAAAACAGAAAACTATCAGGTTGGTAACCAGCAAGTAGTTCCAGAGTTTGACATTGATTTTGAGAATACCCAGTGTGGTTTCGATAATGGTAAAGCAAATGTGATTACGGATGGAACCATTAAATACGACTACTTCTGGTATAATAGCGATTCATCTTTCACCTCGCTGGGACAATCTTTAAGTGGTTTAGCACCAGGAAAATACGCAGTTACGGTTAAATTTACCGGTTGTGCTTCTCGCACGGATAGCATTGAAATAGAGGCTTCTGACCTGGTTGTTGGCGAAGTAAGCAGCCCCGTTGAAAAATGCCCCGAGGAATCGGCTAAAATTTGGGCAACTGGTGGAGACTCCCTAAAGTGGTTTACCGAAATGGATAGTCTTTTTGCCGTAAACGTTGACACCTTGACGCTGGACACCGCAAGAACCTCTCTCTTTAAAGTTGTTTTCTATGGAGACCCCGGTTGTACTCTAGAGAAGTTTACCGGAATTAATGTACTACCTAGAGCAAAGGCCAGGGCTAAAGTTTCGAATGGTATTGAGGACTACGGTGACACCACAGTAGTAGACCTAAAAGACGGAGCCTTAGCATTATTTTCATCCTCTGGAACTGTTTCTGCCGGATTAAAATGGTTTTTTGGAGATAGTACCGTTAGCACCGAGAGAAATCCATCACACGCATACAAAGACGAAGGATTCTATGAGGTTCTACTATTTGGTGCCAACAAAGGTTGTGATGACTACGATACCGTTTGGGTAAAAGTAGAAGACAGCCGTATTGTTGGAATCAATGAAGGGAAAAAATCTTCAATCAAGCTATTCCCTAATCCTGCTTCCAACCAATTAAAAATAAGTGCCGCTGGATCCAATTTATCTAATGCTGCTTTCCGGATTTATGACATTGCTGGAAAAACAGTTCTAAGTGGAAAAACGGGTAATACTCAAGAAACTGCTATCGATGTTTCCTCATTAAACCCAGGTCTGTATATCCTTAAACTGCAAGGAGACAAACAAGAATTACAAGCTAAATTTTCAATCTCCAGGGATTAATTAAATAAACTCCATTTTAAAACCGCTGGTCTCAAAAGGCCAGCGGTTTTTTGTTTCATACAGGCAACCAACAATTTCCTCAAAAAGAGGTTATTTGCAGTATAATAGCTTCTCATGACCTTACCCAGCTTAGAACAAATCAATTCGCTGTCTAAAAATACCCTCATGGAAAATTGGGGGATTGAATTTATAAAGGTTTCAGAAACCGAGCTGTGGGCTAAACTGCCCGTAAGCGAAAAAGTAAAACAACCTTATGGGCTTTTGCACGGTGGAGCCAGTGCAGCTTTGGCGGAAACTATAGGTTCTACTGGCTCAGCCATTTATGTTGACCATAATAAATACATGGTGGTTGGTCTTAACCTTCAGGCCAGTCATATTCGTTCTGCCAAAAGTGGATTTGTTATTGGAAAAGGAAGAATTACTCACCAAGGCCGATCCACTCATATTTGGGATATTGATATTTACAATGAGGAGGACAAATTAGTATCCAGCTGTAGGCTTACCAATTTCATAAAAGAGAAATAATTGAGTATCTGCATTAGTGCGAATACGGAACTTTTACCGCATTGGAATAACCAATGGTTTAAAGCAATTCCCGAGGATGCAAATATTCCCAACGGTACTTCGCTTTACATGAGTTCCTTTAGGGGAAACCCTCAAGGCTTTCATACCCTCACTCCGCAAGAACCGCAAACATTCCTGAAAGCATTTTGTCATGAGATATGGGAAGATAGTCGGGAGGAATACCTCAAAAAGGTTGACAATACGATTCAGCTCATTGAGAAAAATGAAATAGACAAGCTGGTTCTATCTCGGAGAAAATTTATCCCGCTCAGCAAAGGAGATTGCAAAAGACTTGCTACAGATCCATGCAGACCAATTGCTGGTAAATTGCATTATAAGTTATATCGCCCAGCGCTTGGTGATTTTTGGCTAGGAGCAAGCCCAGAGGTTCTAATATCTTTCCAGGAGGATAAATTTTTCTGCCATGCTCTGGCAGGAACCGCTAAAAATGCTGAAGACCTGGGCGACAAAGAAAAGAAGGAACAAAAAGCCGTTAGCGATTACTTAATGGAAAAGCTTGCTGATTATCAGCCGCGGATTAGTGCTGTGCAGCCCATTAAAACAAATCATTTTTACCATCTGAGAAATGAGTTAAGCTGGCGTGCCAAACCTCATGTAGCATTGGAAATCGCTAAAAAAATTCACCCCACCCCTGCCATTGCGGGAATTCCGCAAGACAAAGCCATTCATTTAATAGAACAACTCGAGCGCTCGCCCAGAGATCTTTATACTGGGTTTCTTGGACTTAGCCAGAAAAATGTTGGCGTTTTTTTTGTGAATTTGCGCTGCGCTAAGCTCTATGAAGATGGAATTTGCCTTTTTGCAGGTGGGGGAATTGTAAAGGGCAGCGACCCTGAAAAAGAATTTGAAGAAACCGAAATGAAAATGGAGGCTACACTAGCCGACCTATTGGGATAATGAATAACAGTATTGCCCTTGCTCAAATTGTTGTTGATGCCCTTGTGCATTATGAGATCGCTGACATTGTAATATCTCCGGGTTCACGAAATGCCCCCTTGGTAAATGCGCTTATGCAAAGGCAGGAATTTAATTGCTACTCATGCGTTGACGAGCGCTCTGCTGGATTTAAAGCTTTGGGAATTACGCTGAGCAGTGGAAAAGCTACGGCATTAATTTGCACCAGTGGAACAGCAGTCCTGAATTACGCTCCGGCAATTTGCGAGGCCTATTATCAAGGGCTCCCCCTGGTGGTAATTTCTGCCGATAGACCCGAAGAATGGATAGACCAGGGCGATGGTCAAACCATCCGACAACTGAATGCCCTGGGCAGCTATGTTGCTAAAAGCATGCAATTAAATAGCGAATGGCTGGCAAGTGAGAAGTCTTGGTTAATTCAGAGAAAAATTGCTGAAGTATTCTGCTGCCCAGAATTTGTACAGCAAAGGAGGCCCATCCATTTAAATGTAAGTTTTACCGAACCGCTTTACGAAGCCAAACCACAAGTAATTCCTAAA
>JBMYJC010000298.1:0-3141 GCA_049594055.1 Luteibaculum sp.
AAACAGAGTTCTTCCACAACTGGGGCATGATATGTATTCGGTTTTAGAAATTCGGGTTCGCGTAGCCTGTAAAATTCCAAAACAGGTTTGCATGCTCTCTTTGGCCGATAAATTCTCCGCATGGATAGAAATACCTTCTCCCATTCCGTCAATCAGCAATAATCCGGCTCTTGAAGCGGCTTGCAATTGGATGTTCTCTTTATCCTCCCGCTCATCTCCCAGACTGATGATAATCGGTTGCTGGGTCTCTGCTCTCAGGAATAGATAGGCTGCTCGCAATGCTTTGGAACTCTCTGAAGCTGAATTCAGGATAAGCACCACGTTAGATTTCAAATCTTTAAAGGATCCTCGGTTTTCAAAAACTTCCTCATCGCTTATCCTAAGAAATACTTGCCTTTTATGGCTAGTTGGGTATTGCTCTCTTTCTCGCCAAGGCAATACAGGGAATACACGCTCTTTATCCTGGCAAATAGCAGCATCTTGAAGGATTTGCAGTGTGCCGGGAATTTCAAAGTCAATGCGATTTTTGCCAACATCAACAATATCAACGGCCATGGGCTGTATGTTCCATTTGTCTAGCGGTACCGAGTATTGATATCCAAGCGGAAATAAGGTGGCTGGTGTAATTTCTTTGCGCCCCGAAAGGTTTACCAAAACCACCGGGGCTTGTGAGCCGCCAATATTTCCTACTTCCTGGCTAGGAATTTTTTGATATGCGTATGGATTAATTTTATAAACCTCTTGAATATCGGGGATCTTGGGTGCCTTAAAGTCCTTTTCAAAGGGCGCAACCAATTTTTGTGCTACAGGAATTTCTGCTTCAGGTTCTTCTGTAAGAGAGACACGAATCGTATCGCCAATGCCATCTTCCAACAAAGCTCCAATTCCAACAGCGGATTTTATTCTTCCATCTTCTCCGTCTCCGGCTTCCGTAACGCCCAAATGCAAAGGGTAATGCATTCCTTCTGCATGCATGGTGCTTACCAACAAGCGATAAGCTTGCACCATAACCAGGGTGTTGCTGGCTTTCATGGAGAGCACAATCTGGTGGAAGTCTTCGCGCTGTGCAATCCGCAAAAATTCCATGGCAGATTCCACCATGCCTTCAGGCGTATCTCCAAAGCGACTTAAAATCCTATCGCTTAAGGAGCCATGATTGGTACCGATGCGCATTGCAGTGCCATGTTCCTTGCAAATTTTTATCAGTGGGATAAATTTCTCCTCAATACGCTGTAATTCCTGCTGGTAGGATTCATCGGTGTACTCAATGTGCTCAAACTTTTTCTTGTCGACAAAATTGCCAGGATTTATGCGCACCTTCTCTACAATGCGGGCTGCAATTTCTGCGGCATTGGGGGTAAAATGAATATCGGCAACTAGTGGGGTTTGGTAACCTAATTTCCTAATCCCAGCTTTAATATTGGCCAGGTTTTCGGCTTCTTTTTTACTGGGAGCAGTTATTCTAACCAACTCACATCCTGCTTCAATCATGCGCACAGATTGCGCAATGGAGGCCTCTGTGTCCATGGTGTCTGTGGTTGTCATGCTCTGCACCCGGATGGGGTTATTTCCACCTATACCAATTTCTCCCACCTTAACTTCGGTGGTTTTTATTCTTTGGTATTCGTTAAGGGAGCTGCAATAGCTTGTTTTGTTGACAACAGATTCCATGTACTAATGGGGTGCTTTTGGCTCTATATGAACCTTTGATTTTTTAAGTTCCTTTTTCTTTAAATACGAATTCAGCAGAATAGCCCCAATGATAAGGCTGCTTCCTAACACAAAGTAAAAGTTCCACATTTCGTATTCGCTGAAAAGGATAAAGGCTAAAATTATAGCGTATATAGGTTCCAGGTTAATGCTGATAGATACTGTAAAAGCGGGCAAATGTTCCATTACCCGTATGGATGCCACAAAAGCGAATCCTGTACAAAGTACACCTAGAATTAACAGCCACATCCAATCTAGGGCACTCACCTGAAAAAAGGCGGGATCAAATTTTCCTGCAAACAGGAAGTAGAAGGTAATACAAGCCCATCCACCTAGCATTTCCCAAAAACTCACCCGGCTTGGCGCCAGACTTTTAATAAAGCGCTCGTTAATTAGGGTGAATAAAGAAGCCAGGGCTGCGGCAACCAAACTTAAAATCAGTCCCAGGTGGTATTTGGTATTGATTTGGAAGATGATGGCTATACCCAGCATAACCAGTATGCCAAGTACAATTTCGTATTTAACCAGTTTTTTCTTGTAAAAAAGCGGAGCTAAGAGGCCAGTAAACAAGGTGCTGGATGTAACTCCAACCAGAGCAACACTCACATTACTCTGCTTGATGGCCTCAAAGAAAAAAATCCAGTGGGCGGCAATTATTCCACCCGTACCTAAAACTTGCCCAAATAGGTGTTGTGGAATTTTTGGTTTCTTAAAACAGAGCAAATAAATTCCCAATGCTACCGATGCAATTAACATGCGGTACCAAACAAGGTCCGATGATGGCAAGGAAATAAGCTTGCCCAAAACTCCCGTAAAACCAAAGAGTAATACGGTAAAATGCAAGAGTAAATAGCTTTTAGTTTTGGGCATTTTGCTGGTATTCGGTGTTTTCGCTGCCCTCTTCCAGACCATCAAAACTTGATATCCCCCCAGAGACGATGTACTTCATTACATCTGCAGATTTCGCATTAATGGGCGTGAGGTTTTTTCTGGGTACAATGTATATGTTGCCCGAAAAAGCATAGGAGTGCGGAAGGTAAACCGCTACTTTTCCTTCATCTGCACCTAATTTTTCTATTTCCTCATCGGTAACAAAACCAATACGCTCTACCTGGAAATCTTCTGTAACGCGCACCAAAACGGGTTGTGTAAAGCCTTTTTTCTGTCCAACAAAGGCAGAGAGCAAATCTTTTATTGACGAGTAGATGGTTTTTATTAGGGGGATTCTGTCCAACAAGCCCGAGAAATACTTCATAATAGGCTGGGCAATGAAGGTGGATCCCAAAAAACCAAGCGCGGTTAGCACTACCAAGAAGGTTAAGATCCCCAACCCGGTTTCATCAAAACCAAAAATGCCATCGATGTATTCGAAGGCGCTAATAAGGATATAAGCTGTAAGTACTAATGGAACCGTGAGCAGGATACCGCGAA
>JBMYJC010000299.1:0-1261 GCA_049594055.1 Luteibaculum sp.
TTATGTAGCATTTGCTATGACCCTATTTTACCCATGTTTGGCGTAGCATTTGCTACGCCACGAGGATGTATGGTTTCCTTCAACAATATTTGTTTTGTATAAGGCATCTAAAATTGGTGCAAAAGAAACCGTGGAATCGGCTGTACAAATACCAAAATCAACTCATTTCAATAGATCCCAGATCAAGTCTGGGATGCTTTACAGCTTTTAATTACAAACATTTTATCCCGCCTGTTTGGCAAAACCTGCGCTTTGCCAAAGCTGTGCACCTCGTTTGTCGTAGCATTTGCTACGACACAATTTCGGGTAGTCCGTTACATGCAGAAAGTGCGCAACCCAAACTCCTTATCCTTGCTTTTTCCAAGCTACCTCTTCAAAAATTATTCGAATTCGAATTATCGAATTTAATTAAATCGTAATATTGCGATATATCTTTTTAACGATGGGATTAGCGAAAACTAGCCTCTTTACTGATAAGCAAAATGAACTGGCCAATGTGCTTAAAGCACTCGCCCATCCAGCCAGAATAAAAATTCTCCAAATACTAATCGAGCAACAAAACTGCTTTACTGGGCTGCTTACCGAAGAGCTCGGACTTGCACAAGCCACCGTGAGTCAGCATTTAAAAGAACTAAAACAAGCCGGGCTAATTTGTGGAAGCATCAGTGAGAGTAAACCTTGCTATTGCATCAACCAAAAGCAATGGGAATTGGCTGGCCAACAAATCCAACAACTTTTTAATGCCTTTTTAGAAAACCAAAACAATTGCTGTTAATACCAAAAACCATGAAACTGAACGAGATTAAACAACACCTTTCTGCTTTATCAGAACTACAATTTGTATTACCAAACGGAGATAGCATTCCTGCGCATTTCCATATAACTGAAGTGGGAAAAAACACCAAATATTTTGTGGATTGCGGTGGAAAAATGCGCTTGGATGAGAAGATTTCTATTCAGCTCTGGCATGCCGATGATCTGGAACACAGACTATCACCCCAAAAGCTCTTGTCAATTTTTGAAAAGGCCAGCGATATGCTTCAATTGGCCAATGCCGAAATTACCGTGGAATACCAACAAGATACCGTTGCACTCTATAACCTGCAGTTTGAAAAGGGCTATTTTAAGCTAACTCCAACGCATACAGACTGCCTGGCCAAAGAGCAATGCGGACTACCAGCAGAAAAACCACGTGTTAAGTTGTCTGCCTTAGGCCAAAACGCTTGTGACCCTAATTCCAACTGCTGTTAAATGAACCCAC
>JBMYJC010000299.1:1271-3118 GCA_049594055.1 Luteibaculum sp.
TGATCGACTTAAGGTATTGGAGCAATCCATTCCTGATGACCGTAAAAAGGTCATCGCCAACCTGGCGAAAAAGCTTAAAGATACTCTGGAAAGTAAAGAAAGCCTCGGGCTAATTTTTGTTTGCACGCATAACAGCAGAAGAAGTTTTTTTGCTGAAGCTTGGGCGCAACTGGCCATAGAACATTATAGCCTGAGCGGTAAGCTGAAAGCCTATTCGGCAGGAACGGAGGCAACTGAAATCCACCCAAACACCTTAAAAGCCCTTGAAAGAGCTGGATTTGCTATTGAGAAGGAAAAAGGAAGCAATCCTAAAATAAGTCTTAAGATAGCGCAAGACCAATATTTACTAAGCTCCTTCTCTAAAACCCTAGAGGACAGCAGCCTGCCCAAAAAGGACTTTTTTGCCATCATGGTTTGTTCTTCCGCAGACGACAATTGCCCATTTGTGCCTGGTGCTTTGCACCGACAGCCATTAACCTTTGAGGATCCTAAAATATCAGATGGTAGTTCCTTAGAAAGACAGACCTACGATAATCGCAGTCAGGAAATCGGGGCTCAAATGTTTTATCTGATCGACAGAATAGCCAATAATTAGGATTTTAACATTTATTTCAGTCAAAAGTCTGTGCCAACAAAACCGTGTTGTTGAGTGAAGGCGTAAATGCGAGAAACAAATCAAAAAGAGATGAAAAAAGTACTACTTGCACTTAGCATTTTAATTGGAGCTAGCAGCTTAGTTGTTGCACAGGACATTACCTACGTTGGTGGCGAACCAATGTATCCTACTAAAGACATCGTAGACAACGCTGTTAACTCTAAAGACCACACAACCCTTGTTGCTGCTGTTAAAGCTGCTGGATTGGTTGAGACATTAAAAACATCAGGCCCATTTACCGTATTCGCTCCTACCAACGATGCATTTGAAAACCTACCAGAAGGAACCGTTAGCACCTTGCTAAAACCAGAGAACAAGCAATTACTTACTACCATCCTTACTTACCACGTTTTATCTGGAAAGTACACGGCTGAGTCTTTAATGAAAGAAGTTCAGTTTAGTGGCGGGAAGAAAAAGTTCAAAACAGTTGCTGGTGCTAAAATTGAGGTTTCTACCAACGGTAACAACCTTATGATTACTGACGAAAATGGTAATACAGCAAACATCACTGTTAAAGATGTTATCCAATCCAATGGTGTAATCCACGTGATTGATGCGGTAATTACTCCAAAACAGTAAAAAGACCCCACCGATAAACCAAAGGCCTCCTTGTGAGGCCTTTTTTGTTTTAAATATCTTTGGCAAAAATTTAATCCATGAAAATCTCGTCCCTAATTCTAGTTGCCATCCTTTCTTGCGGACTGGCATTTTGTCAAAGCAATGGAACCTTCTACGGTGAGCAATTTAATGCAGAGAAAGCAGCTGCATTTGAAGATATAAAACCTCTTTTGGAAAAGGATGCTAAGGTGGAAACTACCATCTCTGGAACCATTCTAAGCACCTGCGCAAAAAAAGGATGCTGGATGAATCTAAAACTAGCCAATGGAGAAGAAATGCGTGTGACCTTTAAGGACTACGGTTTTTTTGTACCCACCTCTGGTGTAGACGGTAAGAGTGCAACCATTACCGGGATACTAGAAAGAACCGTTACTGACGTTGCTACCCTAAGGCATTTTGCGGAGGACGCTGGAAAAAGCGAAGAGGAGATCAATAATATTACCGAGCCCAAAGAAGAGTTAAGCTTTACTGCTACGGGTGTTTTGATCAAATCGTAAACAAAAAATTATTTAGGAAAATCTTGGCCGCTTTTTGCGGCCTTTTTTCATGGTCAATATTTGGAATAGGCCCTGAA
>JBMYJC010000300.1:0-3112 GCA_049594055.1 Luteibaculum sp.
AACCTGGATCTTGCAAAAGAACGGGTTGGAAACAGTAAATACGGGGCGGCATACAGCATAAATGCTCTCGATTATTCGGAGCGCAGTAAACTACTAGAGACAGCGGACATTGTTGTTTCTATGTTGCCTGCTCATTTGCATTTTGAAATTGTGAAAGATTGTGTGGAGCGCAAAATCCCGGTTATTACTCCATCCTATCTCAGTGACGCAATAAAAGGCTTGGATAGCTTGGCTAAAAACAATGCCATTCCGGTTCTTAACGAGTTAGGGGTAGATCCTGGAATAGATCATATGAGCGCCATGAAATTCTTGGATGATAAACGGGCAGAAGGTGCTCGATTCCTGGGCTTTGAGTCTTTTACGGGTGGATTAATTGCACCCGAAAGCGATGATAATCCTTGGAATTATAAGTTTACATGGAACCCTCGGAATGTGGTACTGGCAGGGCAAGGGGGTACCGTGAAGTTTATTCAGGAAGGGTCGTACAAGTACATTCCCTATCACAAACTGTTTAGAAGAACCGAAGTAATTGATATTCCAGGCTATGGAAAATATGAAGGTTATGCTAACCGAGACTCCTTAAAATACAGAGAAACCTATGGTTTGCACGATATAGCAACCATTTACAGGGGCACCCTAAGAAAAAAAGGCTTTTGCAAAGCCTGGGATATGTTCGTTCAGTTAGGTGCTACAGATGATTCTTATGTCATAGAGGGCAGCGAACACATGACTTATCGTGAGTTTATAAATTCATTTTTAGCCTACAATCCAATTGATTCTGTTGAGCTTAAGTTAAAGCACTACCTAAACCTTAGGCAGGATGATGACGAATTGTGGGAAAAGCTGGAAAGCCTAAATCTATTCGATCAGAATAAAACCATTGGTATTCGCAATGCTACGCCTGCCATGGCTCTACAAAAAATCCTGGAAGATTCCTGGTCCTTAAAACCCGAGGATAAAGACATGATTGTGATGTGGCATAAATTCACTTACCAGCGTGGAAACAAGCAATACGAAACACAAAGTTCCATGGTTTGTATTGGAGAAAATAGAGAGCGAACTGCAATGGCAAAAACCGTTGGTTTGCCTTTAGGAATAGCTGCAAAACTGATCCTGGAAAAGAAGATTACAGATACGGGTGTTCTACTGCCAATCTTACCCTCAATCTATCAACCCATTTTGAAGGAATTAGAAACTGAAGGGATAATTTTTAAGGAGAGTACACGGGAGGTTTAGCTTCCCCTTCCTTTTAAATCCAAATAAATGTCCTCGGTTAAAAATTTTAATTGAGAAGAGGGCGTACCGTCCAACTCAAAAAGGTAAAAGTGCTCCCTGAGATTTGCATGGTAACTCTTTTGATAAAGCAACAAAGCCCGGCTGGGAGCTTTATTCGGGGTGTCGCTGTAGGTGCATTTTTTTACAGGGTACCAAGCGTTTATTAAAGCATGATAATTCCATGTCTCAAGGACAGAGATTGGAAGCACTACAGCCAATTTTGCCTCTGGGGTAGAAACCGCAGAACATTTTTCGAAGAAAGAGGGCGGGTCTAAATGTTTTTGCTGTCGGGCGACAGACCTTGAGGAATCTCCTGGGTGCGAATTAAAGTAGGGTGGATTACTAAAAATAAAGTCGTAGTAAGAGTTTTTTTCCAGTGCTAAAAAATTCTGATGAAATGCCTTAAGTCCATTGTTTTGTTGGAATTCAAAAGAACGCTGACAAAGTTGGAATGCATTAGATTCTATCTCTATCGCATCAATCTGTGTATGTGCCTGGAAATGGCCGTAAATACATGAGATAACGCCAGTGCCGGCACCTACTTCCAATGCTTTCTCACTTGTGATGTGCTTTATCCAAGCTCCAAGTAGAATGGCATCGGTATTAATTTTTAGTCCAACATCACCTTGGGCTACTTTAAATCCCTTAAAATAAAACCACTCAGGAGACATGAATTAAATGGGGTTGGAGAAAGCCTCCTCAAACCCAAAAGGAAGGTTAACATGCATGACCTGCTGAGTCTTATCTACCGATTTGATATAGCTGTCATTATGGGGAATAAGTAATTCGCGGGATTCATTTTTAACAGCAACCAATTCGTTGCTTTGGTTGTCTAGAATTTTGTCGATAATCCCAAGCTTTTTCCCATGTTGGTCTACAACGGAGAATCCTTCCACCTCGTGGTAGTAGTATTGATGTGGCTCCAGTTTGGGCAGTTTGTTCAGGGGAATAAAAACCTCCTTGTTTACAAGCTCTCGGGCGGCTTCTTCAGTATCTATATCGGAGAATTTTACCGCGGCTTTGGTATCAGAACGCAATTGGAAGTTTTCCAAAAAAAAAGGAATCAGTTCGTGGTTAAATTCCAACAGAACTGATTCCAAATTTTGATAGGCTTCGGGGCGGTCGGTATCTAAAAAGATAAAAACTGCGCCTTTTATGCCCGTAGTTTTTGTGATTTTTCCAAGAATGTAACAATCATCCTTGCGCATGGCTATGCGGATTACTCTTTATCAGCAGCCTCCTCATTGCTCGCTTCTTCAGCGGGCGCCTCGGCAACTGTTTCTTCCTGGCCATCTTCTGCAGCAGCTACCTCAGCTGGCGCTTCTTCTGCAGGAGGAGTATTTTTAGCAGCAATAGCAGCAGCCATTTCCTCTTTCTTAGCTGTTTCTGCGGCTAGTCTTTCCTTCTCTTCTTTAGCTTTAGAAGCAGCTAATCCTTCAACTTTTTTCTGGATTAATCCTTCTTTACCTTCAATCCAAGCTTGGAATTTTTTCTCTGCATCTTCCTCAGAAAATGCTCCCTTAGCTACACCACCTAATAGGTGCTTTTTGTACATCACCCCTTTGTATGATAAGATAGCTCTAGCGGTATCGGTGGGTTGAGCACCGTTTTGCAACCACTGAATGGCTTTGTCAAAATCGAGGTTAATTGTAGCTGGGTTGGTGTTTGGATTGTAATCACCAATTCTTTCAATAAATCTTCCATCTCTTGGAGAGCGCGAATCTGCGGCTACAATGTGGAAGAATGGACGGCCTTTACGTCCGTGACGCTGTAATCTGATTTTTACTGGCATAATTGTTTAATTAATAAAGCGCTATGGCAGCTTTAAATTTGGCCT
>JBMYJC010000301.1:0-3108 GCA_049594055.1 Luteibaculum sp.
TTCTGGGCTTCAAGGATTGATAGTCTTCGAATTTGAAGATTGTTTACCCAACAGGTGTAGCCATCTACTCTACTTTCTACAAAGGCCCAGTCATCTTTCCGATCTAAAATAACCAGCCGCTCACCAAAGAGCAGCTGGGTTGTCATTTCAGATCGTTCAGAAGCTTCCTTTCTACCGGGAATTATAGATAGCAGTACAACCGCCTCCATTTTGGGCTTTTACTTTTAGATGTTTTCAATAACTACGGCAGAAGCTCCACCACCTCCATTACAAATACCGGCAGCTCCGTATTTGGCACCGTTTTGCTTTAGAACATTAATTAGGGTAACAACAATACGGCTTCCTGAGCTTCCAAGGGGGTGCCCTAAAGATACCGCTCCACCGTTTACGTTCACCTTCTCTTCTGGGAGGTTTAGGATTTTGCAGTTGGCAATTCCAACCACAGAGAATGCCTCATTTAACTCATAAAATGCGATGTCTTTTTCGCTTAATCCGGACTTTTTGATAGCGATTGGAAGCGCTTTGGCTGGAGCCGTGGTAAAACGCTCAGGTTCTTGAGCTGCATCGGCATAGCTCACCAGTTTAGCAATTGGTTTTAAACCTAAGGATTCCATTTTCTCTTTGCTCATGATAACCAGCGCAGAGGCACCGTCATTTAGGGTAGAAGCGTTTGCAGCAGTTACCGTACCGTCTTTCTGGAATACAGGACGAAGGCCTGGAATTTTATCCATCTTAACATTCTTGTATTCCTCGTCTTCGCTCACAATGATTGGATCTCCTTTTCGCTGCGGTACAGCAACAGGAACAATTTCATCCTTGAATTTGCCAGCTTCCCAGGCTTTAGCTGAGCGTGTGTATGATTCAATAGCAAAGGCGTCTTGTTCTTCTCTGGAAATATTGTGTTCGCTGGCGCAGAGCTCAGCGGCATTCCCCATGTGGTATTGGTTGTAAACGTCTGTTAGTCCGTCCTTTACCAATCCATCAATTATTTTCTGGTCACCAAGTTTAGAACCTGCTCTGGCAGTAGGCATGTAGTAAGGAACACTGCTCATGTTTTCCATTCCCCCCACAACAACTACATCGTTATCTCCAGTCATGATGCTTTGAGCTCCAATCATCAAAGATTTCATCCCAGAAGCACAAACCTTATTGATAGTAGTACAGGGAACGTTATTTCCAATTCCTGCACCTTTAGCGGCTTGACGAGCGGGAGCTTGTCCAGCATTGGCCTGTAGCACATTGCCCATAAACACCTCATTTACTTCGCTGGCAGCAACACCAGCTTTTTCTAGAGCCCCTTTAATGGCAATAGCTCCTAATTGTGTTGCAGGCACAGATGATAATGCACCTTGAAAGCTGCCCATGGGTGTGCGAACAGCGGATACTATAAATACTTCTCTCATTCGTTAATGGTTAATTTTCAGGTGGACGAAGTTACACATTCGGGCGGATTGAAAATGTGAAAAGGAATCTTGAGGCGGGATTAAAAAATTATATATTTGCGCCCCCATTGGAGAGGTGGGTGAGTGGCTGAAACCACATGTTTGCTAAACATGCGTGCGAGAAATCGTACCGGGGGTTCGAATCCCCCTCTCTCCGCCAGAAAAAGGCAGTAAAACGATAAGTTTTACTGCCTTTTTTGCTTTGAGAAATTTGCCAAGCCGCAGGCTTGAGAAAATTTCGAGAAGCAAAAAAGTCTTGCCAACGGAGTTGGCTGCCTTTTTCTGAGGCTACCCTACAAGGGATCACGAGGCGCAGCCGAGTAATCCAGTGTTTAAATTTATCCTACAGCTTGCTTTCGAATTTTTCGGAAAGCACATCTCGATACAATCTCTGCTAAGCCGAGACCACTAGATGTGACCATGACAAAATGAATTTGAACTTACGTTCAGCGTAGCTTAAGCTACGCTAAACCACCTCTCCAGCTTTTAGCTCGATAAACTTGCTAAAATTCAAAAAGGAACCCTCAATTCCGCCAGCTAGGCATCACTAGATGTAGCCATGGTTTTAGTTTTTAGGATATTCTGACTTCCAACAGCTTAGCAGGAAATCCACCTGGAAAAATGCATTTTACGGGAAAACTCAATCCATGCCCCGTATTCTGTTCAGTCTAACAGCACTTCTTTTGTCCTTCAGCGCCCAAGCGCAATACAAAATAGAGCAAGTTCGAGATATCAATCAGGTACCAAGAAGCAAATGGTATGTTCAGTACGAGGCCGTTTTATTTCAGGACGAAATAATGATAAGCCTCAATGATGAGCGCGGTTGGGAGTTGTGGAAGACAGTCAATAACAAAAGAGATTTCGAGATTGTTAAAGACATCAATAGCTTTGGTAGCTCAAAAATTCAGGGGCTATTTGTTTTTAACAATGCCGTTTATTTTAGAGCCTATACGCATTTGGAGGGTTATGCCCTTTGGAAGTCGGATGGTACCGAGGAGGGAACCCAATTGGTAAAAGCTTTTGGTACCGAGGTCTTCCCGAAAATTCAGAATCAAACCATTTTTAAGGATCAGCTCTTTTTTGCCGTGGAAAGCGATGGAAAAGGAGTGGAGCTTTGGAAAAGCGATGGCACTTCCACAGGAACAGGAATAGTAAAAGACATAAATGCTGGTACAGAGGGTTCAAATCCGTCCCATTTGACCGTTTTTGACGATCATCTATTTTTTACCGCAGAAGCAGCTGCTGGGAATAGGGAAATTTGGGTTAGCGATGGTAGCAAACAGGGAACTCGACTTTATGCGGACATCAACTTTGGGGTGCCTGGAAGTAACCCTGAAGACCTATTAGTTCTTAATAATACACTCTTTTTTACCGCAGATAATGGCATAAATGGTAAGGAATTATGGATGATAAAAGGCCAGGATGAACTTCCTGTTTTGTTGGTGGACATGAATTCTTCGGGATCCTCCAATCCTGGAAATCTTACCTGGTTTAACAATGAACTTTATTTTACCGCAACCAATGATACTGCGGGCACAGAACTATGGCACATCCATCCAGGTAAAAGAGAATTAGAACTAGTGCCGCAATTAAGTCCAGGTGCACAAAGCTCCGACATAGATCATTTGCAAGTACTTGGAAACCAGCTCTTTTTCACCGGAAGAGA
>JBMYJC010000302.1:0-3098 GCA_049594055.1 Luteibaculum sp.
AAGGGGCTATGTATGTGCTTCCATAGATTATCGCTTAGGTAATTTTTTGGATTTGATAAGTCTGGAAGGAGCTGTAAAAACAGTTTTTAGGGCAGTACAAGACGGTAAAGCAGCGGTAAGATTTTTTAGAAAGTCGGTGGAAGAGGAGGGAAACCCCTACGGAATAAATCCTGCTACGATATACACTGGAGGGACATCGGCAGGAGGAATCCTTTCCATTCATTTAGCCTATGTAGATGATGTTCAAAAACTTCCCCTAGAGTGGCAAACCTGGTTAAATGAGGTAGGGGGGCTGGAAGGAAATTCAGGAAACCCAGGTTATTGTTCAAAATCTAATGGAGTATTTAGTTTCTCTGGAGCAATAGCAGATACTGTTTGGTTGGAGAGTAATGATGTTCCTATTTACTCCGTACATTCTACCGAGGATGACATCGTTCCATATGGTTTTGGAAGACCTTTAGGAGGGAATGCACCCATTGACTTGTACGGAAGCGGATTGATTACCCCCAGAATGCAAAACTTGCAGGTTCCTGTGGAGTTAGATCGCTATGAAGATAGTTTTCACCCTTCATTTCAAACCGATAACCAAATGGAAACCCAGCGCAGAGTGGATAGTACCGAAAGGCGCCTGGTGGATTTTTTATACAGTCTCTTGCCCTGTAACACCAATAATGTATTGCAAGCAGGGGTTGAACAATGTGAGACTTTTGGAAGCAGTATTAACGAACTTGGCGCTGTAGAAGCATTTATTATTTACCCAAATCCGGCCGAAACAGAATTGATAATTGAACGCAGAGTGCCGGGAATAAGATCCTATCGTATTCTTGATTTTACTGGAAAAGAGGTGCAAAAAGGGGTGTTGATTGAAACCAAAATGAAGATCCAATTAGATCAGTTGCAGTCAGGCACTTATTTATTACAAATTGACGGCTTGGGGGCTAAAAAATTACTCCTGCAATAAAGAAACTGCTTCACTTAATTAAAAAGCCCGCTGGAATTATAGCGGGCTTTTTTTTATTTGGGCAATAGGTGAAATGCTTATTCCTGTTCAGTTACCTGCATATTCAGCATTAGGCGAACCTCGTCTCCAACAACAACACCACCAGCTTCGGTAACCTGATTCCAAGTTAGGCCAAACTCCTTGCGATTTATTTTTCCTTCTATTTCAAAACCAGCTTTTTTCTGGCCGTACCCATCTACCATACTACCACCGTAATGTACCTTGAGTTCAACAGTCTTGGTGGTGTTTTTTATGGTTAAATCTCCTTTAAGGACATAGTTTTCCCCGTCTTTGTGATGCAAAGTTCCGTCAAATAAGATGTTGGGGTATTTTTCCGCATCAAAAAAATCTGGGCTACGCAAGTGCTGATCTCGATCGGATACATTGGTATCGATGCTATTCACATCGATCTTGAATTTTGCCTTGGCATCATGAAAATTGTCATTCTCACTCACTAAGCTTCCTTCGAAATCGTTGAATTGTCCAGTTACGGTTGAAATCACCAGGTGTTTAACCTTAAACTGTGCCTCGGAGTGCATGTTATCGATACTCCATTTAGTTTTTGTCATTGTCTGTTCCATAGCTTTTCGTTTTAGGGTTTAACAAGAAAACTTTGCGGACAGGATATTGTTCTCTGCCGAGCTATGAGATTAAACAGAAAATTAAAATGAGGGATGTCATTCTAGGGAATGGGTTTACAATCAAGAACATGCTAGTCCTCGTATCTTAGCAAAAGAACACAGTTAACATAATATTAATTATAGGACAATAAGAGCAAACAGAGTTCAACTTGGTTGATTAACATAAAATCAGATGTCGGACATGCATATTTTCGATATCGGCCCGATTTTATGTTAAAGCTGTTTGCGGTAAGCATCACCAATTTTGAGTTATTCAATTCCTAATTCTGGCGTGCTTCGCTTAACCCCTTGATCAATTGCTTTTCTTAAATCTAGAGAATCAATCGCCAAAATAAATCTGCCTAGTTCCCCAATTAACGGCTTCCAGTCAATAATGCCGTAAAACATCTTAAGTCGTTTTTAAAGATGTGCCATTTAATTTGGAGGCTTATCAGGAAAATCCTTGATTAAATAGCCCATCCTATTTATTCGCCTAGCGCTTATTTCCTCCTGATCTACCTTCTATACCTATGTCATTTATCTGCTTAACATAATGTATCGCCTTAATTTTAGGCATGGGTGAACTGCAACTCAAGTTGTGTGGAATCTTAAAAAAACCTGGAGCGAAGAATTCCTGCCAGCGCTTAAATGCCTTTTATTTAAAAAGTAAAAACTGGGCATCTAAACCGATTGACCGTCCAGCTTAAATGCCCAGAACAAGAAATTAACTAGCGCTTTTTGCGCAATACAAAATACTCCGAAGGATAATCTGTAAACCAGATTTTAAGATCATCACCAATCAATTCTCCACTCAACCGGTCTTCCTCATCAATTTCGTACCAACCAGATCCTTGCGGCTTAAACTCAATTTTATTGGCGAAAACCTCTCCAAGTAAAGTTCCTAATGGCATCTGAAACTCCTCATCATACCAAGTATTACCATCAAAAAGGGAAACATTTTTATCCTCTGGTCTAAATAAAAATAGCACCTGTGTTGGACTTAAATACTGGATATAAACGTATCCCAGGAACTCAAAATCGGAGTTGTTGTCATTTGTCATCGTGTAGGCTCCAACAAAATTCCAGGCTGGACCTTCTAAAACACTGCTCACCATGGCGTAATTAGCACTGGGTACGGAGAGTATTGAACTGGTGCTGGATTGGGTATAATTGCTTCCTCCTAAAAGATCCAACTCGGTTTTTACGTAGAGCAATTGTCCAAAATAAATGTTGAGAAAAGAGATTCCAGAAAGGTATTCTCCTGCTCCAATTTCTATGCTCAACAAACCGTTCTCATTGGTGGTAACGCTATGCCTTTCAGTAAACATGGGTGGATTACCCGGTGTACAACACAAAATTGAGATTTGCACCCCAATCGCCTTATTAGCCGCCAATTGGCCGTTTGCATCCCGTACTACTGCCTGGTAACTAATAGTGCGTTTATTGGTTGCGTATTGAGCGTATGTTGTTGCTGCAAA
>JBMYJC010000303.1:0-3092 GCA_049594055.1 Luteibaculum sp.
TCTTCTTCTATATCTCCATTTGAAGAGATAGTTTGCTTCTTAATTGCTGCATTGTAAGAGGCATCATATCCTAATGTGATATAGGTGTTTTTGTTAAGTTTTTTATTATGAGTTCTATAGATTTTGCCCCCTACCTTGTTTAATTCCATTTTTATCTGAACATTAATTTGGGCACTTCCAATAAATGGAATGATTAATAGGCTGCAAGCGAGTAGAAAGTTTTTCATAAGTTTTAATTTTTATCGAAAGTAGAAAGGGCCAAATGAGTAACTGGATGTTTTGTTGTTAAAGCGGGGTTTTTTGTGGTAAGCAAAGCCACAGGTGTCTTTTGCGATATGAAAACCCAGAAATAGCTTATATGGGGTATTTCTTACTCCAGGGAATTAAGTCTCCGTTTACTTTAAGATTTTCAACTCCCTTGATCTCAATCCATTGCGTGTTTACAAGGTAGCTACGGTGGCACCTTTTGATGTGATTATTTACAAGCAGAGGTTCAAGTGCTTTTAAACTGCT
The DNA here is from genome assembly GCA_049594055.1 of Luteibaculum sp. Classification (GTDB taxonomy): domain Bacteria; phylum Bacteroidota; class Bacteroidia; order Flavobacteriales_D; family Luteibaculaceae; genus Luteibaculum. The sequence continues at coordinate 514 of JBMYJC010000303.1, forward strand.
TCGCACCACAATTCTTCCAGCTTTTGTGTACAATTCGCAGTATACATTGTCTGCTTTCACGTAAAAAATCTCATTCAGCTTAATGCGGTGTATTTCACGTCCGGATTTTAATTCCACAACGGCCTCTTCAATCTGTGGCTCAAGGGTGGCCAAAGTGGCCTTTATTTGGGCCTTGTTAAAGGGTTTTGTAATGTAGCCTATTGGGTTTAGTTTACTAGCCGTGCGTAAGGTTTGCTCATCGCTGTGAGCACTAATAAAAATAAATGGGATTTTTTTAAGTGTTAACTCCTTGGCAATTTCAAAACCCGAGTTGCTGTCTTCCATCCGTATGTCCAATAAGGCCAAGTCAATTTGCAGGCCAATAAGGGCATGAGAAAAAGTGGCTTTGCTGTGCTCAACCGCCAGTACTTCATGGCCGGCCCATTCCACAAATTGCCGTAATTGTTCAGCAACTATAAATTCGTCTTCGGCAATGGCTATACGCATGTAGAATGAAACTATTTCTGTTTGAATGCACCTAAATAATTAGGTACTACAAAGGACTAGAAAGATAGAATAGCTGGATTTAAAATTGTGGTGGATAAATGCTTTTTTGTTGTAATTAAGCTAATTGTTGGGCTGAAAACTAAAATGAAATGCAAAGGTTTCTGGGGAAGTACTAATTTTTTTGCCAGAAATTCTTTTTAGCGCCAACTCAATTAGTCTTAGTCCCATAGAATTTGTCTCCTTTTTTGCCGCTTTTACTTCTCCATTGTCTCCATAATAGAATTGCACCTTCCCATCATTTTTTAACAGGCTTAATTTGATTGAAAGTGCTCCTATGGGCTTAGCGTGTTTTACCGAGTTGGTTATAAGCTCATTAGTAATAATTCCCAAACAAACGGCCTGGTCAAAATCTACTTGAACGTCTTCTGTTTCTACCTCTGACACAAAATCTCTGCCTTCACTTTTTTCGCTAATCTGTATTTCCTTCACCAATTCAGAGAGGTAAGTTTTGGCATTTACCTGGTTGGGATTTTGGTTATTGTACAGCATAGAGTGGGTAAGGGCAATGGCGTTTACCCGCCTGAAAACGTTTTGAAGCAGATCTATCTGTTTTGGATCATCCAGGTAATTAATTTGAAGGCTTAATAATCCCGCTAAAGACTGTAGGTTGTTTTTTACGCGATGATGTACTTCCCTAATTAAAAACTCTCTCTCCCGGGCAAGCTTTTTCTGTTGTCGATAGTTTTTATGCAAGAGGTAGGATAGTCCCGATAAAAGGAAAAGTACCGCGGCACCAAAAAACAAGATGTTTCTATTAAAACGAGCCTTTTGTTGGGTTTGCAGCAGCTCATATTGAACCGCTTCCTTGCTTAATTTTTCATTTTCTAATGCTAACTCCTTTTTTTCTAGTTCTAGATTTTGGGTTATAACAGAAATCCGCTCTTGCCAGGATTCATTAAACAATTTTTGAAAGGCCTGGTAGTTAGAATCAGCGTATTGGAGTGCCTTTTTATACTCACCTTTTTCCCTGTAAATCTTAGAAAGCAGCGCTAGTAAATCTACCCTTGTCTGCAAAAAATCATGGGTATTCGCAATGGCCAGCGCTTGTAAGCCAAGTTTTTCGGTTTCCCTGTAGTCGTTTACATTTTGGAAAGCCTGGATCATGGTAATTAGGGCATCTGCGTACAAGCGCGGATCGCCAAAAACCTCTGCAAGTTCCACTGCTTTTTTAACGGGAGGAATACCTAAATGTCCCCTTCCCATTCCTGTGTGAATATTCGATAACTCGCGGTAGAGAAGAATGAGTTGAGTGGTATCGCCAGTTTGGCTGGCGTATTCCAGAGCTTTTTCTACAGATTTTAAAGCAATGCTGGGATCTAGTTTGGCTTCGCTTTGTATGGGTGCCAAACGATTGTAATAATAACTGATGATTGAATCGGCCACGGCCTCTTCCTGCAGGCGATTGGAAACGCTGTCAATAGTTTGGAGGGCAAGGTTAAAGTTCCTATTAGCGCGCAATATCTCCGCCAAACTGATTTCAATATATAAATGGTAATTAATGTCTTTAAAAGCCTTCCGTTTGTCGTAGGCGCGTTTTATTGCCTCCGCAGCTTTACTGGGGTCATTTAGATTTTGTTGTGCTTTGCCTTTTCCCAGGAAAATTAGCGCCAGTGTACTATCTCTACAAGACTGGCATTTGCTAAGTGCACTGTCATAGTATTGGATGGCATTTTTGTATTCAAAATTTTTTCGACACAACTCCGCCTTGCTATAATAATATTGCCATTGCCCGCGTAAAAAATTACTACCCGCTAAGATTAACAGTACGATTAGGACCGTTGATTTACATGCGAATGGAGGCTTTCTGAAAGTAAAGACTGATAATTGGTGAAAAAGGCCGGTTTTCATTTTGGATTAAAACAACAAAAAAACCCCGACCGTGGCCGAGGTTTCAATATTCAAAGATTGATTTGAAAGAATTACTTTTATGGTTTCGCAGTTGCTTTACCGTGGATAGTAAATGTTAGTTTAACACGGTAAGGCTCGGTAGCTTGATTGGAAGCAGAGCCATCCACATCATACACCAATCTCGC
>JBMYJC010000304.1:0-3079 GCA_049594055.1 Luteibaculum sp.
TCCTTTTTTTACCCTTAGTCTGGCCTTTTTAGACTGACCTGTATTTTGCCAATTAACGGTTAAAGCCAAGGTATTACCGCGATACACACTGGGATTATACTCCAAACTTGCTATGCTTAAATCCTCTTCTTTCTCTGGATTTCCAAGCATTACCACATGGGTTTTAAAATAGCTGGGCGGTATGTAGTTTGGATCGCTTCCCTGATTGATGATTCCATCTGAAAATATTACTACCTCTCTTAGGTCCTTGGGGTCGTAATTGTCTTCCAGCGTTTTTAATGAAGCACTTAAGTTTGTATAGCTGCCATCGAAATTTGGGGTTTCGGAGACTCTGGCAGTTTCATCAAATAAGTACACATCTACCTGATACTTGTCTGCCAAACTTTTTTCCAACTCTGCTATTTGCGTGGGGATTGCGCTTTTAATTTCAAGAGAATCCTCATTGGCAGTTATTGACTTACTGTTGTCTACCAGGATCGCCAATACCGGTTTTATTAACTCACGGTTGTAGCTGGTAAAAACAGGCCTTAAGAGTAAAATTCCCAAGGCCAGTAAAACCAAAACACGCAGGGCACTTAAAAGGTACCTGGTTCGGGTGGGAAACTTTGTTTTTCGATACATCCACAATGCTGAGACTACAACAGCGGGAATAATCAAAAAAAGCCACAAGGGGGAGTTGCTGAATTCTATCATAAAAAAAGCTTCCCAAAAGTAATTTTTTCGGGAAGCTTGATTTGTTAAGTACTTACAATGAATTATGTGCGCATGGCACCACAAATATTAATGGTTTGCCCTGATATGTAGCTGGACATGTCGGAACCTAAAAACACACAAAGATCTGCAACCTCTTCTGGTTTGCCACCGCGTTTCATGGGAATTGCTTCCGCCCATTCCTTCACCACTTTCTCGTCCAACTTGGCGGTCATTTCTGTTTCTATAAAACCAGGTGCTATGGCGTTGCAGCGTATGTTTCTGGAGCCTAATTCCTGGGCAATAGACTTGGTAAATCCAATGATACCTGCCTTGGATGCAGCATAGTTGGCCTGACCTGCATTTCCGTAAACCCCAACCACCGAACTCAAGTTGATGATGGAACCACTGCGCTGTTTGAGTAGCGTACGCTGGGCAGCTTTGGTCGTATTAAATACCGATTTCAGGTTGGTGGCCACTACCTCATCAAACTGCTCCTCGGTCATACGCATAAGCAGCCCATCTCGGGTAATACCGGCATTGTTAACAATTACGTCTATGCTACCCCATGCTTCTAGCACCTTATTGATAAGATCTTCGGCTTGTTGGTAGTTGGCTGCATCTGATTTTACGGCCATGGCCTTAACACCTTTAGCGCTGAGATCTGCCTCTATTTTTTTAGCACTCTCCTCTGAGGACATATAGGTAAAAGCAACATTAGCCCCCTGCGCTGCAAATGCTTCGCAAATGGCCTTTCCAATACCCCTACTTCCTCCCGTTACAATTGTATTTTTTCCGCTTAAAAGCCCCATAGTATTCGTTTTGGGCTAAAGTAGAATTTTATTGGATTTTTGCTTTTTGGAATGTGCTTTTGTTCCAGACCTAATAAATGAGACTACTAACAACGTGTAACAATATCACCGAGGCATATATTCTAAAAGGGAAATTGGCAAACGAGGGAATTCCATCGTACATCGTCAATGAAAATTTCAGCCAACTGCTCCCTATGTACAATAACATGTTAGGATCTGGTTTCCGGTTGCAAATTGACGAGGAGAATTATGAACAAGCTTCTTCTATCCTGGGAATTTCCAAAGCTGGAAACCTTCCACCTGTTTGCGCCAATTGTGGAAACACTGAATTAAATTTCGGGTTAGGCAAAAGAAAGTTTTGGAAGATTTGTCTCGCGATCTTATCCACACTTATTGCTGTTCCACTGGGAAATATTAGAGGACACTATTTTTGTAACCAATGTGGTCAGCAGAATGGAGTAGCCTAGCTGTTTACACTCTGAAGCAAAACTCCTAACAACTTTCTGATTTGTAATTCATTGTTGTAAGGCCTGCGCGCTAGGGTAAGTGCATAAACCTGGTTCTTGTGCACCCCTCAAACGATTTGAAACGAAAGCTTGCTACATAAATACCAGGGGATAAGCCAGGTATTTCTAATTCAAGAGTTTGATCTCTAATCACTTCAGTGGCCAGCAATTCTTTACCCGATAAATCTGTAATTGCCAAGGTACCTGTTACCGACTCCGAAAAGTTTACAGTTAACTGTTGATTTTGTGACCATAGGCTCCAGTCTGGCTGGATATTTCTGGGTTCTGATATCCCCACAATGTAATCTTCGCAACCGTGATCAACATACTTTTTTATGCTGTCACCTAATTGATAACAGCGCAACCTATACACATTTGGAAAATCACAGAGACCATCATGGGGAATAAAATGATATAAGCTTCCGATTCCTTCCACTTGATATTCCAAAAAATCCAGATAATCACCCCTAACATATGTAGTATAAAGCACCCGTTTATTTTCTCCGAAAATGTTTGTCTCAGAAACGGAATCAACTCGGTACTCCGAGAATTGAGGAAATCGATTGGTATAGATTTTTAATATCTCTCCAGGCTTTAAACTAAAATCGTAGAACAAAAATTCCTGCTGATCAGATTCGTTCCAATAGTATATTTGGAGGCCATTGGCGCTGTATCTAATATATTCGGTCTCAATTGCTTGACAAAAATCTTCATCCTGATTTAACTTATAATACAGCTTGCCATCAATCGTTAAGGTATCCCCTAATACAACTTTACTCACCCCTCTATCCCCATTAGGGTAGTTGTAGTCGTAATACCAGGTGGCTCCCAAGTAAGGAGCTTCATTTTGACCGAAAATTGGGCTAATCAGCAATAACAGGAAACAGGCACTTAGTGGTCTACACCATTTTTGATTCATAAATCGGTAAAAACTATTCATAATTCATTCCCCTCTTTTCAGATGGGATCATAACAAGTAAGCTTGACACTAGGCTTTCGAAGATCTGAAAATTAACCCCATAATATTCATTAGAAGTTTTGATAATAACCAACAAAATCTTCTACTGAATA
>JBMYJC010000305.1:0-3069 GCA_049594055.1 Luteibaculum sp.
GGCCGAATTTCCCGTTAGCCACTATGCAAGTGACATCCTTAAAAATTTTGATGAGAAACCAGAAGAATTTCAGGAAGTAGTGGTTGCTGGCAGAATGATGTCTCGTAGAATAATGGGAAAAGCTTCATTTGCCGAGTTATTGGATGCCTCCGGAAGAATACAGGTTTACATAGCAAGGGATGACATTGCTCCAGAGGAGAATAAGGATCTCTACAATCAGGTTTTTAAGAAGCTTCTTGATATAGGCGACTTTATTGGGATAAAAGGTTTTGTATTTAAAACCCAAACGGGTCAGACTTCCATCCACGCCAAGGAGTTGGTGGTTCTCGCCAAGTCTATAAAACCGCTTCCTCTACCTAAAACTGATGCCGAAGGCAATGTACACGATGCTTTTACGGATCCAGAGTTGAGGTATAGACGCAGGTACCTAGATTTAGTGGTAAACCCGCAGGTAAAAGAAACATTTAAAATAAGAACCCAGGCCATTAATGCCATGCGCAATTTTTTTAATGAGCGCGGGTACCTGGAAGTAGAAACGCCCATTTTACAACCCATTCCGGGAGGTGCTGCCGCTAGGCCTTTTGTAACTCATCATAACGCCTTAGATATTCCACTGTATTTGCGAATAGCAAATGAGCTGTACTTGAAACGGCTGATTGTTGGCGGCTTTGATGGAGTGTATGAGTTTGCCAAAGATTTTAGGAATGAGGGAATGGATAGAACCCATAACCCCGAGTTTACTGTGATGGAGATCTATGTGGCATACAAGGATTATCTGTGGATGATGGATTTTACAGAATCTATGATTCGCCACGTGGTGCAGACGGTTAAAGGAAATCCATTAGTACAGGTAGGAAAAAACGAGATTGATTTCTCTAAACCTTTCCAAAGATTAACCATGACCGAGGCCATTAAAAAATATGCCGGAGTGGATATTGCGGGCAAATCGGAAGAAGAGTTGAGGGCAGCAGCAAAAAAACTGGGAGTACCCGTAGATGAAACCATGGGTAAAGGCAAGTTAATTGATGAGATCTTTGGCGAAACCTGTGAGGAGCACCTTATCCAACCTACTTTTATTATGGATTATCCGGTTGAGATGAGCCCACTGTGCAAACGCCACAGAGAGAACCCCGAGTTAACCGAGCGTTTTGAATTGATTGTAAACGGTAAGGAAATTGCTAATGCCTACTCGGAGTTAAATGACCCAATTGACCAATTAGGAAGATTTCAGGAACAATTGGCCTTATCGGAGAAAGGAGACGAAGAGGCCATGTTTATTGATAAGGATTTTGTGCGCTCGCTAGAGTATGGTATGCCTCCTACTAGCGGTATGGGTATAGGAATAGATCGCTTTATAATGCTTCTTACCAATAACTCATCGATACAGGAAGTATTATTTTTCCCACAGATGAGACCAGAAAAAGAAAAAGTAGCTGAACCCAAGAATTAAGCTCCTCATGGAGCTTTTTTCTTTTTAGAAATAATAGGCCATTATATTAGCAGCCTCATGGAGCCGGACAAAAAAATAGCGGTAATAGGTGGAGGTAGTTGGGCAACTGCCTTGGTTAAAATCTTGTGCAACAACCTGGAAACAGTAGGTTGGTGGATGCGCAACGAAGAGGCTGCAGACTACATTGCTAAGTTTGGTAGAAACCCCAATTACCTTTCCTCTGTAAACTTTGATGTAGATAAACTGGACTTAGGCACCGATCTCCAGCGCTTTGCTCAGGCTTATGACGTATTGATTATTGCTACGCCCTCGGCCTTTCTTTACCAGCTTTTTAAAGACGTAGAGATTCCAGAACTAAAGCATAAAACCATATTTTCTGCGGTTAAGGGAATTATACCAGAATACCATGCCATTCCCGCCAGGTATTTCCACAAGCAGTTTGGAACTCCTTACGAGAATATTGGAATTATTTGTGGGCCCTGCCATGCAGAAGAGGTTGCTTTGGAAAAACTTAGCTACCTAACCGTAGCCTGCCAAACGGAGACCACGGCTGAATTTATGGCAGAGCAGCTCAATTGCCGCTACATTAAAACGGCTACCTCCGATGACCTTTTTGGAACAGAGTTTTCTGCCGTGCTAAAAAACGTGTATTCCGTTGCAGCGGGAATCTGCCACGGACTGCGCTATGGAGATAACTTCCAGGCCGTATTAATATCCAATGCTATCCAGGAAATTGAGCGTTTTGTTGATGCTGTTTCACCCGTTCACAGAGATGTAAAAACCAGCGCCTATTTGGGTGATTTACTAGTAACTGCTTATTCTCAATTCTCCAGAAACAGAACATTTGGAACCATGATTGGCCGCGGATATACGGTTAAAAGTGCCATGATGGAAATGAACATGGTGGCGGAAGGGTACTATGCTGTAAAAAGTGTCGTGGAGATTAACAAACGTTTTCAGGTAGACCTACCTATAGTTAATGCCGTACACAATATACTTTACGAGAAAATCTCTCCCGTAGTGGAAATGCGGATATTGGCAGATAAATTTTCCTAACATGAAAAGATGGAGTTTTATCCTAGGTGCGGTGGGAACGGTAATCATTGTGGTAGGCTCTGTGCTAAAGGTGATGCACATTTCCTACTACGGTCATAACATTATTTTCTTTCTTGGATTTGTTTTGGCCGGTGCCGGTTCTATTCTGGAAGGAATTTATTACCGAAAGCGTATCAAGGAATTGGAAGCCAACCAAAAAATTTAGTTCTAAGCAAAAAGCCCCCGATTTTTAACCCTTAAAAGATTCTTAGATCATGAAACGTCTCTTTTTAATGCTAATAGCAGGCCTTGTATTGGCGTGCAACAGCCCGGAAATTATTCAACGCGAGGCACAAGAGTTTATTGATGCCTACACTGAGCAATATTTAAAGCACTACGAGGAAGTTTCAAATGCGCAATGGGAGGCCAACACAGAAATTATACCTGGAGATAGCACAAATGAGGTTATTGCAAAAAGAGCTTCAGAAGCTATGGCACAATTCACTGGATCTGTTGAGGTTATTACTAAGGCCAAAAACTATTTGGAAAAAAAGGAGCACTTAAATCCCAAACAGGTTAAACAG
>JBMYJC010000306.1:0-3067 GCA_049594055.1 Luteibaculum sp.
CGTCAATAGACATGTCAAGAATCTCTGCTAATTCAGCGGGAGTTGGAGCGCGCTCAAACTTTTGCTCCAGCTCAGAAAAGGCTTTGTTTACCTTATTGATGGAACCAATTTTGTTTAATGGCAAACGAACAATTCTTGATTGCTCTGCCAAGGCCTGAAGGATAGATTGACGAATCCACCAAACAGCATAAGAGATAAACTTAAATCCACGGGTTTCATCAAAGCGCTGTGCAGCCTTAATAAGACCTAAATTCCCCTCGTTAATTAAATCTGGAAGGGTTAGTCCTTGGTTTTGGTATTGTTTAGAAACCGAAACCACAAACCTAAGATTCGCCTTGGTTAGTTTTTCTAATGCAGCCTGGTCTCCCTTTTTAATTCGTCTAGCTAATTCAACTTCCTCTTCTGCGGTAATCAGTTCTACTTTACCAATTTCCTGCAAATATTTATCTAACGAAGCGGTTTCCCTGTTGGTAACCTGTTTTACGATTTTTAGCTGCCTCATTTAAAGGAATTTATTGTTATGGACAGGCTTTAGCACCTGTCCGATTTGGGTTTAAACTTGATGAAAAGGGTTTGGAAATGCGATCACTGGATGATATAACGCAAAACTTCTCTATGTGTTACACATTCTTAGGTTCAGGCTTTTCCAAAAGTACCTTTCTAGACAATTTTAACTTGCCAGACTTTGGATCCTTACCAAGAACTTTTACCTCAGCAATGTCACCTTCGGTAAACACATCCTTAACGTTTTCGATTTTTTCCCAAGCAATCTCAGAAATATGTAAAAGTCCGTCTGTACCCGGTACCAGCTCTATAAAGGCTCCATATGGCATGATGCTCTTAACTTTCCCTTTAAAGATCTCGCCTACCTCTACTACGCGCGGTATTGCGATGCTTTTGATTTTATTTACCGCCATATCCAGGCTGCTCTTGTTGTTAGATACAACTTGAACTAGACCTTTTCCATTGGCTTCCTCAATAACAACAGTGGCTCCAGATTCATTCTGAATTTCCTGGATAATTTTTCCACCTGGTCCAATTACTGCACCAATATTCTCTTTTGGAATTTCAAAACTTACAATACGTGGAGCGTGCTCTTTGTAATCCTGTCTTGGTTCTGAAATAGTTTTAAGCAATTCTTGCAGGATGTGCATCCGTCCAGCTTTTGCTTGCTCTAAAGCTTCCTCAACAATGGTGTAGTTTAGGCCATCTATTTTAATATCCATCTGGCAGGCAGTGATACCTTTTTCGGTTCCACACACTTTAAAGTCCATGTCTCCCAGGTGGTCTTCGTCACCTAGAATATCACTCAATACCGCGTACTTATCACCTCCTTTGTTGGTAATAAGTCCCATAGCAATTCCGGATACCGGGCGTTGAAGTTTTACACCCCCATCCATTAATGCCAGTGTTCCTGCACAAACGGTTGCCATAGAGGAAGAACCGTTACTTTCCAATATATCAGAAACCAAACGGATGGTGTAAGGATTATCTGTACCACTTGGCACCATGTTCTTTAGTGCGCGCATAGCTAAGTTACCGTGACCAATTTCTCTTCTTCCAGGTCCGCGTTGTGGACGCGCCTCTCCTGTTGAAAAAGGAGGGAAGTTGTAATGCAATAAAAAACGATCGCTTCCTACCGCACCTACGGTGTCAATAGACTGCTCATCAAGTTTTGAACCTAAGGTTAGCGTGGTTAAAGATTGTGTTTCACCGCGTGTAAATACGGCAGAGCCATGTGTGCCTGGAAGGTAATCTACCTCGCTCCAAATTGGACGAATTTCATCTAGCTTTCTTCCGTCCAGTCTTTTGCGCTCTTCTAGCACAACATCGCGAACGGCTTCTTTCTCAACTTTTCCAAAATACTGTTTAAGTAAGAAGGCGTTTTCTGTCTTTTCCTCATCGCTTAAGGTAGCGAGGAACTCCTCGCGAATAGCAACAAAACGATTTTTTCTTTCCTCTTTAATGGCAATACCTTCTGCTGCTACAGCTTTTGCTTTTTGGTAACAAGCTTTGTGGATGGCCTCAAATAATTCTGGGTTTGATTTCTCGTGGTTGTATTCTCTTTTAGGCGTAGAACCAGGAACCATGTCCGCTAACTCTTGCTGAGCTTTACACTGAACTTTTATGGTTTCATGTGCTACTTTGATCGCCTCCAACATCTCAGCTTCAGAGATTTCTTTCATTTCCCCTTCTACCATGATGATGCTGTCTAAAGAGCCAGCGATAACCATGTCAAGATCTGAGTTCTCTAACTGCTTCGTACTTGGGTTAACAATGAATTTTCCGTCCACACGTCCCATTTTCACCTCTGAGATTGGGCCATTAAATGGAATGTTGGAAACCGCAATAGCTGCAGATGCAGCTAATCCTGCAAGAGAATCGGGGCTTACCTCAGGGTCAAATGAAAGTAGGCTGATTAGCACTTGAGTTTCTGCGTGGAAATCGTCCGGAAACATTGGGCGTAGCGCTCTATCAATTAGTCTTGAAGTAAGTACCTCCATATCAGAAGGTCTTGCTTCGCGCTTAAAAAAGCCTCCAGGAAATCTACCTGCGGCCGAAAATTTCTCTCTGTAATCTACTGTTAAGGGAAGAAAATCAACGTCTTCCTTGGCATCTTGTGAAGCAACAATTGTTGCTAGTAATACGGTGTTACCGCACTTTACTACTACCGCTCCATCGGCTTGTTTAGCAAGTATTCCTGTTTCTAATGTAATGTCATGCCCATTTGGCATGTTGATGGTTTTTTTAAATCCGGTAGGTTTCATTCTTCTTTTGTTTGTGTGTATGTATGTGTATGGTATGTAAATACAAAAAGGGGCAAACTTCAGAATCTTGCCCCTTTTTTAAATGTGTTATATGTAAAACGCTTCGGTTATCAATTATTTTCTCAAACCTAGTTTTGCGATAATAGCACGGTAACGCTCAATGTCTTTTTTCTTTAGGTAGTCCAATAAAGAACGTCTTTTACCTACAAGATTTAATAGTGCGCGCTGCGTTCTAAAATCCTTCTTGTTTTTCTTTAGGTGCTCTGTAAGATGTGCAATTCTGTGTGTGAAAAGTGCAA
>JBMYJC010000307.1:0-3062 GCA_049594055.1 Luteibaculum sp.
AAAGCCACGCTGAGCGTGGCTTTTTTTATTTAGAACCGTTGAGTTCGTTTAAGGCTTCAATAGCAATAGTGTAATCGGGGTTTATTTTAACCGATTGTTTAAAATCGGAAACTGCCTGGTCCTTATTCCCCTGCTCAAGATAGGCCAGTCCCCTGTTATAATAGGCTTGAAAATAGCGATCGTCTTGCTCCACCGCTTTTGAAAAATAATACACGGCAGAGTCGTATTGCCCAAGTTGAGTAAGGTTGACAAAACCTGCGTTGTACCAAGGCCTTACATCTTGCGGATCAATCGCCCTCATACGTTGGTAAGCATTTAACGCAGCCTCTGAATTTTGATTTTGCTGATGGTACATAGCAATAAAATAAAGTGCCTCCGTACTGGTAGGAAGAATTTCTAAAGCTGAATTAAAATACTGCAGACAAAGCGGATGATTTGCTGTGTAGTATAAAGACCCTAACATAATATAACCATCGTAAAAATCAGGCTTCAGCTCAATGGCAGTTTGGAAGGATGATGCCGCAGTAGCAGAATCTCCGCGTTCCTGATAAATCCAACCCTTAATGTAATAAGGATGATGGTTTAACTCATTAAGCTTTAAAGCTTGATTCACATACTGCATAGATTTGTCGTACTGCCTTCTTAAGAGGTAAAATTCAGCTAGTTTTTCCAGGCAGGGAATGTTTTCGGGTTCGTTTTCCAGGCAATCTTCAAAACTCTGCTGCGCTTCAAAAAAATTCTCCAAGGAAAATAGCGCTTCGCCCTGCAAAAGAAAAGCAGATCCACTGGTGCTATCCAATTCCAAAGCGCGTTTAGAATCGCCTAAGGCGCCATCAAAATTACCTCGGTTGTACTTTACCCTTCCACGCAGCAAATAGGCCGCCAGATTATTTGGGTCATCCCGTAAAATGAGGTTAAGTGAATCCTCAGCCAAAGCCAACGAATCTACTGGTTGTTCTACTCCAGCGGTATTCTCAACGTTGGGAGTAGAGTCTCCCCCACAAGAAAAAAGGGATATGGCCAGGCCAAATCCCATTACAACAAAGCTTAATTGCTTCATGCGATTAATTTTTTACTTCTCCTTTAAGCGCTTCTTTAATTTTTTCTTCCAACTCCTCCATCAACTCTGGATTGTCGTCAATCAGATTTTTTACGCTATCTCTTCCTTGCCCTAATTTGGTTTCTCCGTATGAAAACCAAGATCCACTTTTCTTGATAACATTATGATCCACAGCTAGATCCAAAACTTCTCCACTTCTGGAGATTCCCTCGCCATACATGATATCAAACTCTGCTTTCTGAAAAGGAGGCGCAACTTTGTTTTTCACCACTTTTACGCGGGTTCTGGATCCTAGCATCTGCTCTCCATCTTTAATTTGACCAATTCGTCTGATATCCAGGCGGATAGAACTATAAAATTTAAGTGCATTACCACCGGTAGTGGTCTCCGGATTACCAAACATCACCCCAATTTTATCCCTCAACTGGTTTATGAAAATGCAGCAGCAACCAGTTTTGTTAAGCGCTCCCGTTAATTTTCTTAGCGCTTTAGACATTAAACGAGCCTGCAATCCCATTTGAGAATCACCCATTTCACCTTCAATCTCGGCTTTGGGTGTTAAGGCGGCAACGGAGTCAATTACAATAAGGTCAATGGCACCTGAACGAATTAAATTCTCAGCAATCTCTAGTGCTTGCTCCCCGTTGTCGGGCTGAGAGATTAGTAACTCGTTGGTATCCACCCCTAGCTTTTCGGCATAGAATTTATCAAAGGCATGCTCGGCATCTACAAAGGCGGCAATTCCACCTTTTTTCTGCACCTCAGCAATTGCATGGATAGCCAGAGTTGTTTTTCCTGAAGATTCCGGCCCATAAATTTCAACCACCCTTCCACGCGGATAACCAAAAACGCCCAGCGCCATATCCAAGGTGAGGGAGCCCGAAGGAATTACTTCTACCGGAATAACACTCTCATCTCCAAGACGCATTACGGTCCCTTTTCCGTAGGTCTTATCCAAGCGATCGAGGGTAATCTGTAAGGCCTTTAGCTTTTCCTTATTTACCTCTTTTAAATCTTTTACCTCTGCCATAATTGTTTAAATCTATAGTGCTTCAATAATTTGTTCTGCGTGGCTGGCGGTTTTAACCTTGTCGAATACATGAGTTATAACCCCTTGCTCATCAATCACATATGTTGTTCTAAGTATACCTTCATACTCTTTGCCCATAAACTTTTTTAGGCCCCAGCATTCATAAGCTTTAATCACTTCCTTTTCAGTATCAGCCAATAGGTCAAAAGGCAAACTGTATTTGTCAATAAACTTACGATGTTTTTCCTCGTTATCAGCGCTTACGCCCAAGATAACAAAGCCCTTTTCCTGTAGCTCCTTATTGTAATCTCTCAGGTTACAACTCTCTTTTGTACAGCCAGGAGTATCGTCCTTGGGATAAAAGTACAGAATCACCTTTTTTCCGCTAAAATCACTTAGCTGGACTGGTTTTCCGTTTTGGTTATTCACTTTAAAGTTGGGTGCTTTATCTCCTACTTTTAGCATTGCTGTAATTTTTATGGTTCAAATTAAGGACAAGTGAGGCTTGAAACTGTTTCCACCGGGGTTAAAATGTTAACAAAAACCTGTGAAGGCGGTAGAAATCTGCGTTTGGTTAGGCGAGTTACAACCGCTCTGTAAATCTTACCGCCCTGAACTTCTGATAAAATTTTATCACTCACATCTACGGGTAGCTCCCCTATTTTAAATCCTTGGAAATAAACGGAGACAATGGATTTTCCATCGCGCAGAAACTGCTTTAAAATAACCTCGGTTCCTACTTTTATGTGTTGACAAATCAATGGCAACTGCCCTTCGCCAATTTTTAAAACCGGAATCTCACGAATTAAACTGTAGTGTAGATTAAAAAAAATCTTTTGCTGCAGGAAAGGATTGGAAGCTGTTTTCATGGTTGCTTGCATTTAAGTTCTATGCAAGGTTACAGGCCCAAAACGTAAGCTATTTACGGTCTGCTATTTATAGCAAGTTTTTAATGCATTAATTTCCTCTTTA
>JBMYJC010000308.1:0-3055 GCA_049594055.1 Luteibaculum sp.
TTGAAATAGTCATGGTGCTTTCCGTTTCCGGATGTGAAACTCGAATAATCAAACTTAGCGTGAGTACACCTGAAATGGCTTTTATGAGAAAAAGTACGTGAATCACCATTTTTAAACTTACTTTTTGCGCGAACCAACTCGCAGATCTCTTTATCACTTAAGTCCGCAAGCTTGGAGATTTTAAAACCGTGTTGGTTGAGAAAAGAAATATTGAGCAGCTTCTTTAAATCCCGACTATCATAATACCGAATGTTGGTATCCGTGCGCTTGGGCTCTACCAGATTATAGCGCTGCTCCCAAATGCGTATGGTGTGTGCTTTCACACCAGTGTAGGCTTCTATTTCTTTTATGGATAAACGGTTCATGGATTTTCCCTGTGCCAGTGAAACACGTTAAAGCAAATTATTGTTCCAACAAAACTAGACGCCTAACCCGTTTTTGTGGAAGCAAGATCGAATAAAATTCAACAAAGTAATGTTAGTGGGTTTGGGAAACCTAGCCACACTTTTAACTCCTTACTACTTTTTAGGGAAAACTACAATCCAATCTAAAGCCTGGAAAATGGAGAAAAAAGGCTACTTAATAAGTTCAGCCTTGCCTACCTACCCAAGACGCATTGTCCTGTGTATTGAATAAACCTATAGCTTAAACTATTAAGCAGCCTCTACCGAATTCCTTCTGAGCTTACCGTTTTACAAAACGCAGGGTTTTGCTCTGCTCTTGCCCCTTTATCTGCAGAAAATAAAGTCCTGGTTGCACTGGACTAAGATCTAAAACGGCACTTCCAAAGCCAGCTTTTATACCTGGTAATTCCTGTTTCAAAATGGTTTTACCACTTTGGTCTAGCACGAGCAGGCTGTATTCTCCGTCTATGTTGGATACATAATTTACCTGCAACCTGTCTTGAGCTGGATTGGGGTAAGCACCAAGAATTACCGCATCTTTATTTCTCTCACTTATACTGGTAACCCTGCCAAAAACCGGAGCCAAATCTGCCCCCGTATTTCCGCGATTGCTTTCACCACTGGCTCTGCGAACAAAGTTTTCGTCTTTCCTGGTTAAGAACCCTGCGCCATAACTCTCTTCAGACTCAGGGGAAGCAATGTTGTTAACAAAAAACCAATCGCACTGGGCACGGTCTTTGTCCATATCCAAAACCATATATCCATGCGAAAAGAAGTCTACATATTTAATGTGTGGATTAGCAGCCATAAGGGCTGGGTGAATAACCTGCCCAACTTGACCTCCGGTTGGATCCACAGCATCTCCATTTCCAGAGGTAATGCTTGGAGTAACAAATTCTACGGCCACACTTCCGCCTGTAATAGGATTGTATATGCTAGGGTTAGAAATATCCCAATGCAGGTCTGCTGCCCAGGAAGTATGAATATCTCCAGTTAAGACTACGGTGTTATTAATGTTATTATCTGCAATGTTTTTTAATACGCGTTTGCGTTCCTGCGGATAACCGTCCCAGGCATCACCATTAATGGCTATTCCTCCGTCTTTCACAACTTCCAATAATGACTCACCCAAAACAGGAATATCTTCAACAAGCGGCAGTCCCAAAACATTTAATTGAGTCATCATCACCTGCTGGCCTAAAACTTTCCAAGTAGCTTTTGAATTAATAACTGCGGTGTTTACAAACGACAGCTGGTCTGCACCTAACATTTGGCGATTGGGATCATTCAGCTCTGTATCAGTTATTACAGCAGTTGCCGTTTGCTCGTCACGACCGTATAAACGAGTGTCCAACATAATGATGTCCAATAGGTTGCCAAAAGCAATCTTCCTCCAAATACGGGTAAAATTGTTTTGCTCGTCTGGCACACGAATAGGCTGCCACTCATAATAAGCTTTAAGCGCTACTTGTTTTCTGGTTTCCCAATCTCCCTCCGCGCCTTCGGTGTGGTTCTGCGCCCCATTTTTGTAAGAGTTGTTGGTGGTTTCATGGTCATCCCAAACCATTATCCAAGGATTCTGTTGGTGTGCAGCACGCAAATCTGGATCTAACTTATAGTGCGAGTGCCTTGCGCGGTATTCCGCTAAATCTATCATCTCCGTCTCTGGAACATGCGAACGCTCTCCTCCACGGGCTCCGTACTCGTACAAATAATCACCCAAGTGCAATACTGCGT
Source organism: Luteibaculum sp. (assembly GCA_049594055.1). GTDB lineage: Bacteria > Bacteroidota > Bacteroidia > Flavobacteriales_D > Luteibaculaceae > Luteibaculum. Next base: position 2,142 of record JBMYJC010000308.1, read on the forward strand.
TTAGGTCTTTGCGTTCTGCCAAGTGTCGAAATGCATTAAAATAACCGTTCTGGTAATCGGCACAGGAAACAACGCCAAGACGCACAAAATCAGTATCACCGGAGGGAGCCGTTCTGGTCCTACCGGTAATAGACTGCTTTCCATTAACCCGAAATGCATAATAGTAGGTTGTATTAGGACTTAATCCGCTCACATCTACTTTTACGGTGTAATCGCGATTTGCATCGGTTGTAAAGGTGCCACTTTGTACTACCTGCTCCAGATTTAAATCACGTGCTACAATCCAATTTACTTGCACAGGAGCTTCGCTCTCTGGAGTATAACGCGTCCAAATAATAACCCGGTCTGAAAGTGGATCTCCGGAAGCCACACCGTGGTAAAATGGAGCCAAACGCTCATCGGCCTGAGCGTTAAAAACTTCGCGTTTAGTAAAATTATCCTGCGCAAAAGACAGGAAGCTTGCCATTAGCAATACAAATAAGGTAAAGGTTTTCATGGTGGTAATTTTCTCGCGAAAATACCCTGCCTACACCGCCTCTAACTTTAAGTCAGTCTTAAGCCTATATTACTTTTTTACACTCTTTAATCAGCTTTTTAACCCAATTTTGGTCAGAATAGACGCTTAAGTTTTAGCTTAGACCACAGAAGAAACATTGCATGCTTTATTTTTTACGTTTCCTGCTACTTTTTACGATCCATTTAATTGCCTATACCCTTGATGCCCAGAGCTATCAACGCAATGCCAATTTTGGGGTGAATGGCAGAGCCGCGCTGGAGAGCGATGATTTTGAATTTTATTTTGCAGCCGCCTTCCCGCAGGACAGCGGACTGTATTTTGTGGCCAACGGCCGCGGAGTAGGTGATGATACCCGTGGATTACGCAGTCTGTTTTTTGGTAAACTGGGATACGATGG
>JBMYJC010000309.1:0-3048 GCA_049594055.1 Luteibaculum sp.
TCCCTCACAAATAGTTGAAGTTAAGGTGCTTAGGGTAATTAAAGGTTTTTGATTTACGACAACGGAAATGATGTTGCTTGCATCCGATCCACAACCTTTTTCATCCTCTGCTTCTACCCAAATTTGGTTTGGGGTGCTAAGTGTTGTGGTCTGAAAACGAGTACTAGGACTTGATTGTAGTTCAGTGCCGGAATTATAAAAAGTATAGTTTTTAAGGCCCGAGGGGGCAGCGGTAAACAGAACTTCCTCTCCAACACAAATTCCCTCTTTATTGGCGCTAAGGTTAACTTGTGGAAGGGGGTTTACTTTTATGGAAGTTGATCCCTCGCTTATACATCCGTTTTCGGTTACCCGTAAGGAGATTTCCTTAGTGCCAGCGCTGGCATAAGTCACTTTTATTGGACCCTGGCCCGTGCCTGTTTGCGATTTTGCATTCTTAAAATCCCAGGTATAAGTGGCTCCAGGATCGGCATTTCCGGTGTAGCGCACTAATGCGGTATCGTTAACACAAACCTCGGTCGGAAGATCAAATGAAATGTCGGGGGTTTTCTTTACCACCAGGTTATTGGTGGTTGTGTTGGTGCATCCTGCGGTATTTGTGGCAGAGAGACTAACCGCGTATAAGCTCTGTCCGTGGAAAGTAAATTTTCCTGGGTTTTTTAAGTTGGAACTGCCTTGGTTACCAAAATTCCATGACCAGCCCGTTACCGGAAATGCTCCTTCTGCAGTGGTATTGGTAAAAGTAACTTCCAGCGGGTCGCAGCCCACATTTGCATCCATGGTAAAGTTTGGATTGGGGATTTCATTCACAATAATCTCCCGTGTGGCCGTCCTACTACATCCTCGAACATTGGTTACCGTTAGTTTAACGAGGTAGGAGGATGAGGCAGCAGAGTTAAAGGTGTGTTTCGGGTTTGTTGCGGAACTTAATGGTGATCCATCTCCAAAATCCCATGAAAGTGTGTTCCCTGCGGGCATTGCAGAGGTGTTGGTAAACTGCAGCGTGTCCACAATAATGCAGGCTGTGGTGCTGGATACGGTAAAGCTTGCGTTGGGCTTTTTATACACCGTTACGGTCTTTAAGGTATTACTCCAAACACCACTTAAATCTTGTTTTTCAAGGATAACGGTATAGGTGGTATCGCCAATTTTACCAGCAGTAAAAGTGTGCGATGGATTCTGAACATTAGTGGACGGTGATCCATCTCCAAAACTCCATCTTCTAGCTAAAGATGGACAGGTGCTATTATCAGAAAACTGGATGGTAAGATCTTCACAAACGGTAGCAGGATCGGGGTTAGAACCAATTATAGGAGTACACTGGCAGTAGGATTCTACTGTGGTAAATAACAAGGCGGTAACCACGACCAATACTCTGAACATATACTCCAAATGACTGTTGATCAAAGGAATAGAATATCAAGGGGCTTCTCAATCGGGATTACCTTGTACGGCATCTAGTAGATATGCTCTATATCAAAATGGGGACTTAAATTATTTCTTGAAATAATAGTCGATTAAGCGACTAAATTTGGCGTTGAAAGCCTAGGACTGGTTTCCCAATCATATAATTGAAACTTAGTTTTACTGGGGACTTTCTGCTAAAATTTTTGGCAATTGATACTCTTTTTTGAAATGGATAACTGGACACAGCGTATTACTTTCCGGCTATTTTCCTATCCACCCAATCCATAATCCGGATCTCATTAAAAACCAACTTTTCATAATCCTTGCTTTGCAGTGGTTCTATTTTCTTTCTAAAGGCAAGAAAGGCCTCTTTTTCCTCCTTTTTGCTATGGGCGTCTACCAAAACTTTTAAGTGCGATAGAAAGAGTCGTTCAAATTCCAGTATGCGTTTAAATTTTCCAAGGTACCGAAAGGTAGACTGGATTAAGCTGGGAAGAATGAGAGTGTTTCCCAACTCAAAATGGATAAGTAGGTATAGAATCCGCATGATGTAGTACACATCTTCTCTAAGGGAAGGAGCATCGTTAATTACGCTATGGCACCATTTTAAGGCTTCTTTGTAAAGTCCACCCTCGAAAAAAACACAGGCTAGGTTAGACCTTAAAACCAAATTAAATGAGGGAGTCATATGTTTTTCCAGGTTTCGGTAACTGCTGTTTATCTCATCCATGTTGTTGATGATTTCCTGATAGCGCCCATTTTTTAGCGCCAAATCGGTAATACAGGTGTAGTAAACCTCAAAGATTTTAGCCTGTACGTAGCTATTGTTATCCTTTTTTGAAATCACCTTGTCCAGACCCTTCACTTTTTTAAGGGTTTCTCTAGCCTCCTGTTCATTTTTATACATGTGGTGCACGATAAACACATTAAGGGCATAGATGTAATGATCGATGTAAACTCCGGTTAAATTGTTGAGGTTGTTTTCAAATAACTCAATCAGGCGGGTAGTAAACTTAAACCCCTCATTTCCCCGATGCACCATACGGTAGAACTCCATCTTAGCCAGGAGGAAAAATACTTCTTCTTCAAAGGAGCTAAACTCCTTTGGTTCTAGCTGCAATTCCGCAGGGAAAATGGCCTGCACTTTTTTTAGATATTCATCGCTGTATACAAAGCCAATCTGCCTACGCAGTAACATCAACTGGTCAAAAATCTGTTGGAAAACACGACTTTTTTGCAAGCGCAACAGGACATGATCTATGTTTTCATAGTGTTGCTTTAATAAATCTGCGTTTATAGTGTCTTGCGAGAAATGTTTGCGTTTCTCCAATTCGTAAATGGGTACCAAAGCCGCAAACTTGTAATGCGATTCTGCCAGTGTTCTAGCTTTTTCCAGGATCTTTACACTCTGCTCTTCCAACTTTTTATTCGCCAAAACACGCCCAATGTTGGTGAGTTTGGAAATCTGTTTTTCTACCGAGCTTTCTTTGTGGTAGATGTCTAGACACTCCAGAATGCTTTGGTACAGATAGTTTTGCTCGGCCGCTTGGTATTTCACAAAATCCAGGGAATTGATCTTTGCCTCCAATTTTTCTTCATGGTAAGGGCTGATTGAATTATAGACCTCAAATAGCCTTACGT
>JBMYJC010000310.1:0-3024 GCA_049594055.1 Luteibaculum sp.
CAAGGTGCTAATCATGGTGGCTAAGGCACAAAAGGCAACAATGGGATACACCCAAGAGCCCAGGGTTTGCGCGTATAGACTAAGAAACTGGCCCATAAAACCTACTGGTGAATCTTGCAAAACCACTGATTTCTGGAAAAATACAGCAGCTCCCAGAAGAATAAAGAGAATGGCCATAACGGCTGTGCCCCAATAGCCCGCGTTAAAATCAAAAAGGCGCTCTTTTGCAGTCTTTTCCCGCTCGCTGTCCATAATCCAGATGGATTGCCAGACTGTTATGTCCATAGGAGCAGGCATCCAACCTAAAAAAGCGAGTAAAAACAACACATGTGCAGAATCTGAGAAGGAAAAAGAGAAGCCCGGAAAATTCTGAAACAATTGGAAAATGGTATTCACCTGCAGCAACACACATAACAATGTAGCCAAGCTCAAAGCTAATACCATCCATTTGAGGTATTTGGACAAATAGCTCACCTGCCCTTTTAACAGTATGACAAAAGCTAGAATCAACAGCAGAGCAGATGTTCCTGGAATCCCCAGCGCGTTCAGGTTAAAAAGGTTGGAGAACAAACCTGCGCTTACCAGGGCAATGGCAGCAATCACAATGTGCATGGTTAGCAAGCTCATGAGTAGAAAAATCAAGAGTGCAGCTCGCGAGATTTTCCTATAACCGCTTACTAGATCCTCGTTTTGCTCCAAGGTGTAAACGGCTGCAGCCTTAAAAAAACCATATTTTAAAACGTGGACAAGAATCACCGCAATAATTAAATCCACCCCAAAGGCTGCACCTGCTCTGGTACTCTGCACTAGGTGAGAAACTCCAATGGCTGCACCTGCATAAAGTAAGCCCGGACCTAGCTTGGATATAAAGTTCATGGACGGACGCAAAAATTGGTTAAAAACGCAGGCCTGGCAAGTAATTTAGAATAGTTCTGTATTGAAATTTCAGACATAATTGTGACAATCTAAAGATGCAATATTGGCAATTTTGCGTATCAAATTATGTCCTTGGTAATTCTTGCCATTTCCCATAAAGAGGTTTGTGTAGAGGAGGTTGGAAATTTTCATATCAGCCCCGATGAGCAAAAAACCCGTTTGAAACAGGTAAAAGACCTTTTTCAGATTGGGGAACTCATGTTTTTGAGTACCTGCAACAGGGTAGAGTGGACTTTAGCCGATTTGCCTGAAAACTTTAACACCGATGCTTTTTTAGCGCGGGTATACCCCAATGTTTCCATCGACCTATTAAAGCAGTTTGTAAGCTACAAAGGCGAGGAAGCAGTACAACACGCCATGAAGGTGGCCTCGTCCCTGGAGTCTATGGTAGTAGGCGAACGAGAAATAATCACCCAGTTTAGGAAATCATATGAGTTTGCGGAAGAAGAGAAATTAGCTGGTGAGCAACTGAGACTTTTTAGCAAAGAGGTAGTATTAGCTGCCAAGCGTATTTTTTCTGAAACCGATATTGCTACCAAACCCGTATCCGTTGTTTCCTTGGCTTTCAAGGAATTTCAAGAAGCGCGCTTACCAGAAAATGCCAATGTGCTAGTGGTTGGGGCTGGACAAACCAATACCAACTTTTTACGCTTCTTAAAAAAGCATTTTCCAAAATTCAATTATCACATATTTAATCGCACCGTAGAGAGTGGAGAAGAATTGGCTGCCCTGGTTGCAGGAGAAGCATTCCCGCTGGCAGAGCTTGAAAACTACGACCAACGCATAGATTTACTTGTTGCTTGCACGGGTGCCGAAGCACCAATAATTGACGCCTCCATGTATGCCAAATGGGCAAGCAACGGGGCTACCTTTCCCAGGGTAATTGTTGATTTAGGATTGCCAGCAGATGTAGATCCAGAGGTTGCTGATGACAGCGGAGCCTACCTCATATCAATGGCCAGATTGCAGCCAATTTCTCAAGCAAATTTAGCTTCCAGGCATAAGGCCATCCGCCATTGCAACAAAATCATTGAAGAAGCATTAGGCCACTGGAGAAATTCTTTACAAGGAAGAAAATTGGAGCTTGCACTCAGCAGCATTCCACTCGAAATGAGGAAATTTAGAAAGCGTGCTGAGGAAGAAATCTTTGCTTCAGACTTGGAAAAAATGGATGCTGCGAGTAAGGAGACTTTGCAGCGCATATTAGATTACCTGGAAAAAAAGTACGTAGGAATTCCCTATAAAATCACCAAGCAGGTTATGCTGCCAGAAGGAAAATAATTTTGAAGAGAACTTTTATCATAGGCACAAGAGGAAGTGATTTGGCCATGTGGCAAGCCAAACATGTGCAGGCACAATTAGAAAAACAAGGCATTTCCACCGAAATCAAGATCATTTCCACCCAAGGAGACCGTGTACAAGATCTTCCCTTTGATAAAATGGAAGGAAAAGGTTTTTTCACGAAAGAAATTGAGGCCGCACTTATCCAAGAAGAGATAGATATTGCCGTTCACTCTCATAAAGACCTGGAAACAACAAATCCACCAGGACTTTGCATTGCAGCAGTAAGCGAAAGAGAAAATCCCCTGGATTTACTTCTGATCAGAAAGGAGAGCTGTAACCCCAGTGCCAACTTAAAATTAAAGCCTGGAGCTGTTGTTGGCACATCAGCAGCGCGTAGAATTTCGCAGTTGCAGCGTTACATAGATTTCAGCCAAATCAAGATGTTGCGGGGTAATGTTCCTACGCGCATTCAAAAGCTGCGGGAAAAACAATACGATGCCATCCTGATTGCGGCTGCTGGGGTAGAGCGATTAAAAATAGACCTGTCGGAATTTGAGGTCCTGCCTTTGGTTCCAGACGTATTTGTTCCGGCACCCGCACAAGGCAGTCTGGGTTTGCAATGTAGAGAGAACGACAAGGATTGTGTAAAAATTCTGGGTGAATTAAATAACTCTCCTAACGAGCAAATTGTGAGGCTTGAGCGAGGTGTGCTCAAAGAGTTATCTGGTGGATGCCAGGTTCCATTGGGAGTTCACGCCAAAAAAACAGCAAGCGGATTCCAAGTTTGGTTGGCCTATGCTTCTA
>JBMYJC010000311.1:0-3011 GCA_049594055.1 Luteibaculum sp.
AACCGTAGAAAGCACCGGCAGCAGGCAAAAGCAGCAGGAACAACAAATTTTTTCTAAGCAGTTTAAAAATCAGTCGTTGCTGCTGGGGTGGAATGATTTGGTACTTCACGGTTTTGGGCTTTGGCAGCGAAATTAATCATTCACCCCAAACCCCCTAGCAGAATATTTTTTGCAACCTTATTTGTAGTTCAACGTTTGTCTGCTGTGCGTAATCGATTATTTACGTACTTTGTAGAAGTTTTACCGCTGGTTACCAATTATTTACACCACCAACCAACTATGAAAAAATCTTTATCGCTTTTACTGGGAGCCTTATTGGTTTCCTTTTCATTTTCTGCGTTTTCTAAGACTTTTGAAGCCAAATCCAATGGAGCTTGGGCCAGTTCTTCCACCTGGAAAGGCGGCTCTGTGCCTGAAGCCGATGATGACGTTATTATTTCAGGTTTTGCAATAACCATATCCATCAACAATGCGGTTTGTAAAAGCCTCCTTATTGACGACACCAACAGTGGTAGCACCTCATTAACCATCAATAATGGTGGAAACTTAAATGTATCTGGGCTCACCACCGTTATGGTAAACCAAGGTATTGGAAGTACCGGTGCAGTTCTGGATATCCTTGGAACCTTAAACGCTAATGGCGGTGTCACCATGATGAATACCTCCAGCCAGGCACTCAATTTGGTTTTGGGATCCACTGCTCAGGTTAACATTGGTTCTCAGACCCTTGCGGGTACCTTAAACACCACCTCCATTTTTATGCGCAATGTGCAGGCGCCACTTAGCATATTAAACCCATTGGATGTTAACACTATTCAATTGAGGAATGGATCTTTATCGATCTCTCAGGGTATCACCATGGGTGAACTGGAGAGCACCTCTAACAACTTTTACAACTCCTTAACGGTGAATGATGCCGGGATTTACAAAGGGACTACCAAGCGTATTTTTTACGGTGCAAGTACTCCGGTAAATATCATTCAAGGTCGCTTTTTGGTTAGCGGTTTAGACGCCAACACGAAATACGAATTCATTTACAACGGAAGCAGCAACCAGAGTTTGCGTTTTAATAAAATAGTTTACCAGGATGTTATCGTTCAGAAACCATCGGGAATATTATTCGTGGATGAAAACCTAGCTTCAGCCACAACCATCAGGAGGTTAACGGTTAAAACGGGTTCTACGCTGGGTATCAATAAATTGAATGCAAATATTGACGCATTAAGTACCGCCGGGTCTTTTGTTTTAGAAAGCAATGCAAGACTTCAAATTTCGGGTCAGGGATTTGCAAGCGGAATTCCATCTAAAACTGCCTCTAGTGTGAGCAACACTGCCATTGTAGAGTATTTGGTTACTGACGGACAACAACAAGAGATTTTTAGAGAGTCTTACTTCTACCCCATTGTAGAATTAACCGGTTCTGGAACCAAGTTCTTTGGTACAGGTTCTGTAGCAATCAACAACAGCGCCACCACGCTTCAACGCATTAACTTGTTACAGGGAACTTTCTTAATTGACCCTAGCAGAACCTTACAACTGAATACCGCAGGAACCGAAGGAATTATTGATTTGCGGGCAAATACCACGCTAAATTTAGCAGGGAATTTCACAGCTTTAAATGCTGCTTGGTTGATTGATAGAAACAATACTTTCCGATATTCTTCTTCCAGCGAACAAACAATTCTTAACCCATTAAGAAAAGACGGAACCAAAGCCGCCTACGGAATTTTGGATTTGGTAAAATCTACCAGCGGACAAGCCATAAGACGCTTACCAGCAACGCGCAGTATTGACGTTGCCAACCGACTTTTAATCAATGCCAATGTGAACCTGATTTTAGACCAGGGCTCAGAAATAAGAATGTTATCCAACCAAACCTTTACGGCTTTTGTTGGACAGGTTTCAAGTGCATCGAGCATTACTTATAATGGTACACCAGCGGGTAGATTTACTATACAGAAGTATTTGCCTTTGCCGTACAGAGTGAACCGGGATGTAACATCGCCAATAAAAAACACTACTCTTAAAAGCTGGTTAGACAAAGGAGTAAACATGCGCGGATTCCCTGGATCCACCTCACCGACCGCTGGAAAACCAACGGTGGCCAGATATAACGAGCGTGTAAAAGGTAATCTAAACCTTGGCTTTGAAAACGCAACTAACATTACTAATGCAATTCGTTTATTCGATGGGGATCGCACAGAGCAATCGGTATGGAGAATTTTAGATGGTAATAACGCCAATCTACAGTATGCGGTAACCTTAGAGGATCAGGGTGAAATTTATACAGGAGACCAAAAATTTAAGATTAATTTTACTTACACCAACGGAGGAGGATTAAATTCCAAGTTGTATGACGATGGTTGGAATCTACTTGGAAATCCTTACGCTGCTGTATTAGACTGGGATGATGTTGCAAACGATCCTGCCAACATAGGTTTATTCCAATCTGGAAGAGTTGATCCTACAGTGTACATCCTTTCTCAAATTGACCGCCAAACCGCAGATCCGAATAACCCAGGCTTCTATGGTTTTTATAATACCAGTACTGGGTTTAAAATTGTACATGACGATTTAATTCCTTCCTACCAGGGATTCTGGGTAAAAGCTTTTAACCCACAGGATCGGGACACTACTTACACCATTACGGTTAAAGAATCCCATAAAAGCAATTTGGAAGGATCTCGTTTCTTTAAGAATAATGATTTACGAAATGGAAAAGCCATTGACCCTGAAACGGAAGCTGTGGAAATCTCTATCATTGAGGGGTACGAGAACTCGTGAGAAAATTTGGTTTCACGGCTGGCCAGGTGCAAGCCCAGTGCAGGATACCTTGTTTGATGTGGCAAAATTTGGTTTACCCTCAGCAAACGCAGTTACTATAGACTTTATGGATGGTGATCGAAGCCTCAACATGTGGGTAAACGCACTTCCACAAAAAGCTGCAGCCTTCGAACTCCCTTTGTACGGTCAATTTCCAAAAGCAGGGGACTATACAATAGCATTTAAAA
>JBMYJC010000312.1:0-3003 GCA_049594055.1 Luteibaculum sp.
TCAGCTAGAAAATCTGGGGCTGATTGAGTTCCTCCCCTTCAGGGAGCTTAGGAGGAGCTTTTGGGAAAACCTATTTTTGGTGCGGATCTATTCAAAGGTTTTATGCGCATATACAAGTTTGGTGGTGCCTCGGTTAAAGATGGGGAAGGAGTTTTAAACCTGGCAAAAATTGTCGCTCAATGCAAAGCAGAGCGACTGGTTGTTGTGGTTTCGGCTATGGATAAAACCACCAATGCGCTTGAAGAAGTCTACCATGCATGGCAGAGCAAACAAGTGGATGTGGCACTGCAAAAAATAGAAGATTCCAAGATCTATCATCATAAAATAATTCGATCCTGCTTTGATGGGCTCTCCTGCGAGCCGGTAATAAACGATGTTAACGAGTATTTTAAGCAATTACAAAGCACGGTAAGCGGGGAAGTATCGGATATAGCTGCGGCCGATTACGACAAGTTAGTTTCTTATGGTGAGCTTATTTCCACACGAATTGTATACCAACAGCTAAAAAAACAGGGTTTGGATGTCTTGTGGACCGATGCATCCAAACTGATTAGGACCGATAATAGCTACCGCAAGGCCAAGGTGAATTGGGAAAAAACCGAAGCGAAAATTCAGGATTTTATTGCCAGTCATTCCCAACAAATAATCGTTAGCCAGGGCTTTATTGGCGGTACTCCAGAGGGGCACCGCACCACGCTTGGAAGGGAAGGTTCCGATTTCTCTGGAGCCATTTTTGCCTATGCCTTGAATGCTAAATCGCTTACCATTTGGAAGGATGTACCTGGGTTATTAAACGCAGATCCAAGGGTATTTCCCAACACAAAAAAGCTTGAAGAGATTAGTTATCGCGAGGCATTGGAATTGAGTTATTACGGAGCATCAGTAATCCATCCCAAAACGGTGAAACCACTTCAGAACAAAGGAATTCCACTCTATATAAAACCCTTTTTAAATCCTGTGGAGTCCGGAACAACCGTCCACGAAAAGGACAGCTACGATGCAGATGTTCCCTCCTTTATTGTAAAGAATAAGCAGCGTTTGGTGTCAATCTCCCCAAGAGATTTCTCTTTTGTGGTGGAAGAAAATCTGATGGATTTATTTGCCGCATTTAACAAACATGGAATTACGGCAAATCTTATGCAAAATTCCGCAATAAGTTTTTCGGTTTGCGTGGAGGAAGAAGCGGATTTATCCGGATTGATTGCGGAACTTCAAGACCGCTATCAAGTGTTATACAACAATCAGGTTAGCCTTATCACAATTCGACATTATAACCCGGAAATCATCCGGGAATTAACCGAGGGCAAAACAGTTTTGGTTGAGCAGCGCACTAGAACAACGGTCCGTTTTGTTTGCAGCTAACCAAAGGAGGCATAAACACTACTTTAGGAAGGGAGTGATTGGATTTGTCGTAGTAGTGATTCCGCCATTTTTAGATTGGACTCCTGGCTCCAGCCGGCTATATGGGGAGTTATAATTACCCGCTCATCAGCTAGAAGTTGCTTTAAGGTTTCATCCTGTTCTGACACTTCAAAAGAACTTTTTTCCCGGTCTAAAACATCTAGGCATGCGCCCAGTATTTTTCCGGAATTGAGGCCAGTCAATAAATCTTCGCTTTTTACATGTTTACCCCGTGCGGTATTAATCAGGTAAAAAGGTTTGGACATTTCACTAATAAAGGTCGAATCCACAAAGCCAAGGGTTTCTTCGCTTTGCGGAAGGTGAATGGAAATAATATCCGCCTCCTTCTTAATAAAATCCAATTCAACCTGATCTTTTTGTACTTGTCGTTCACCAAAACACGGCATCCAAAAGCTTTAATGCGGTCTGCAAAGGACTTTCCCATAAATCCATAGCCAATTATTCCCACGGTTTTTCCTTCCAATTCTAACCCTCTGTTTTCTTCGCGTAACCACTTTCCAGCCTTAACCTGTTTAGCGGCTATATGAATGCGATGCAAAAGGCTTAGTAACATACCAAGAGCATGTTCGGCTACAGCGGTGCTGTTTCCCTCGGGTGCGCGCAAACAATAAATACCATTTTTTTCTGCGTATTCCACCTCAATATTTTCCATTCCTGCACCAAAGCGAGCAATAAATTTCAAGTTTGGAAAATGTTGTAAAAATGATTGGTCTATAGGAAATCGGCTTCTTACTATTATTCCATATGTATTAGGGTGTTTTTTCGCAATTTCATTTCCTGAAAGTGTGTGTACTGGAATGCAATTAAAATTTAATTCTTCCAAACCCGCTTTAAGGGAAGCGTGCACCTCGTCAATGAAAATCACCAATTTTTTACTCATGGGGCGGTAACCGTTTGCAACAATTTGTGTTATTTGTGGCAAATATGCTGTTTTGATGCAGCGCTAGGAAATTTACTTAAACCCCTTTGAAAACAATCGAAAACATGGCTTACCATGGAATCGCAATAATTGATGACGACAACCTTTTTCGTCATATCATGAAGGCGCAGATAGACCGGCTGAAGGCTTCTAAGTTTGTTTTGATGTTTGAGAATGGGGAAGAAGCAATCAATTATTTCAAATCGCACATTCAGAATCCGGAAGAGTTCGTGATTCCAAAAATCATTTTTTTGGACATTAACATGCCGGTAATGAATGGCTGGCAATTCTTGGAAGCATTTGCACCCCTTCGAGAGCAAATTGAAGAGGAAATCACCATCTACATTGTTACCTCCAGTGCCAATGAGAAAGATCGTGAAAAGGCCGCAGAGTTTACCGAAGTAACCAAATACGTGGTAAAACCAATAACTTCTGCTCAGTTAGGCACTATTCTGAGCAATTCTACCGAGTTGGATTAAATTCCATAAATACTCCTTGCAATCATAAAATAGATCACCAGCCCAATAATATCATTTACCGTGGTTATAAAGGGGCCTGTGGCCAAAGCAGGATCTACCTTTACCGAGTTAAGGAAAAGTGGAATAAAAGTTCCAAATAAACTGGCGATTATTATTACGCTAAACAACGAAACCGAAACCGTG
>JBMYJC010000313.1:0-2999 GCA_049594055.1 Luteibaculum sp.
TCCCTTTAAGGTAGCCGCCATTCGTCCTAAATAACGTACACGTTTTCGCTGAATTTCTTGGAGACATTAATCGTCTTACCCTCTAAATCCAAGGTCATACTATTATCAAACTCACGTTTTTCCATCACCTTGATGTTTTTGCTGAGTTGAAAGCCTAGCTCGGTGAGGTATTGGAGAAATTGTACGGATCCGTCCTTTACAGATGCCAATTTACAGGTGCTTCCAACGGACATCTCCGCCAAGGTTTTTTTCTCCTGAACATTATAATTTCCTTCAGCGTCTGGGATAACATCCCCGTGAGGATCAAATTTTGGATAGCCTAAAAACTTATCCAACTCGGCCATCAGTTTTACCGATCGGATATGTTCTAATTGTTCGGCAACCTCGTGCACTTCTGCCCAAGAGAAATTAAGGTGTTTGTATAAAAAGGTTTCCCATAACCGGTGTTTGCGAATTAAGTTAGTAGCAATCTCCCGGCCTTCCTTCGTGAGCTCTAATTTTCCATAGCGCTCATATTTTACCAGGGCCTTGGCCTTCAGCTTTTTTATCATGCTGTTGGCAGAAGCTGGAGATACTTTTAAGTACTCGGCTAAGGTATTCGTGCCTATTTCGGGGATATGACTATCAATGGTCAGGTGAAAAACTGCCTTTAAATAATCTTCTTCGTTCTTACTTAGTGTAGCCTGATTTATTTTGTTAGTCATGTCTAACATATTACTTTTGCCGTGTGAAACTTTACAAAGGTATGCGCTTATTTCTTTTGCTCTTTAGCTATTTATTGTGCTCTAACTTATTTGCGCAATTTCAAATAAAGGGAAAAGTTTTAGTACAAGGCGAGGCTCTACCAGGCGCCAATATTTATGTGCCTAGTTTAAAAACTGGCACAATTAGTGGCCCAGATGGCTTTTTTGTTTTACAGGTTCCAGATCAAAAAACTTTTACCATTAGGGTTAGTTATGTTGGATATCAAAGTGTTAGCCAGGAGGTTAATCCACAACAAGCAGAAGGTCTTAAAATCTCTTTAATGGAGAACCCGCAATTAAGCGAACTTGTAGTCACTGGCACACTCCGGGAAATGACTAAACTGGAAAGTCCTGTTCCTGTAGAGTTGTATCGAAGAAGTTTTATCCAGAAAAATCCAGTTCCAAATTTGTTTGAATCCCTGGAGAGGATAAATGGTGTGCGCCCTCAAATCAATTGCAATGTGTGCAATACTGGAGATATTCATATCAACGGATTAGAAGGGCCTTATACCATGGTGCTCATAGACGGTATGCCTATTGTTAGCGGCCTATCAACAGTTTACGGATTAAGCGGAATTCCAGCAGGAATTTTGGATCAGATGGAGATTGTAAAAGGGCCTTCTTCTGCAATTTATGGCTCAGAGGCCTTGGGTGGGGTTATTAATGTAATTACCAAAATGCCCGAAGCTAAATTTGGAGGAGAACTAGATATGTACACAAGCAGTTGGTTGGAGAGCAATTTGGATCTTTCCTTGAACACCCCGCTAGGGGATAAAACCAGTTTACTTACTGGAATAAACTACTTCCAATACAATAATCCGAAGGATAATAATGGGGATAATTTTACCGATATCGCTTTGCAGAATCGATATTCGATATTCAACAAACTGGCCATAAAACGTCCTAACGCCAAAAGATTAAGCCTTGCAAGCCGCATCTTTTACGAAGACCGCTGGGGGGGAGAAATGAATTGGAAACCTCAGTTTGCCGGAGGAGATAGCATTTACGGAGAGAGTATTCAGACCCAAAGAGCGGAGTTGCTGGGGTTTTACGACATTCAAAGTCCACTGGACCTTAGCTTACAGTTCTCTTACAACATCCACCAACAAAATTCCTTCTACGGGACAACTTCCTACAACGCGACCCAACAAATAGGATTTGGGCAGTTATTGTGGAATACCAATTTCGGCAAAAGTCAGATGGTTAATGGTATTGCCTTACGCTATAACCATTATGACGACAATACTCCTGCAACCAGCACTGCGGAGGATTTAACCAAAAATCAACCTGAATTGCGTTATATCCCCGGGCTTTTCTCCCAGTTTCAAAGGCCTCTTGGCACTAAATTGGACCTGCTTTTAGGGATTCGGGTAGATCACCATCAAAACCACGGCTTAATTCCAACGCCTCGCTTTGCCTTAAAATACAAGGTGTCTGATTTATCAGTAATAAGACTAAATGGGGGAACCGGTTTTAGAGTAGTCCAGATCTTTACAGAGGATCACGCTGCCCTAACTGGAGCAAGAAAACTTGTAATTGCCGATGATATTAAACCAGAGCGCTCGGCCAGCATTAACCTCAATTACGAACAGCAACTATACAGCATTAAAGGAAATAGGTTTGGATTAGATTTAAGTGCCTGGTACACGCATTTTTCCAACCAGATCATTCCCGACTACGAAAGCAACGTAAACGAAATTCGTTACGATAACCTGGATTTTTATGCAATCAGCAGAGGCTTTTCCGTGAATTTTAATGCTCGATTGGTGAATGGGTTTTCGGGGATGTTAGGAGCGAGTTTCCTGGATGTTTTTCAGGTGGAGCAGGGTAGTGGAGGTGAATTAGAAAAAAATCGCCCGCTTTTAAGTGAGCGTTATACAGGCACGTTTACCCTCAGTTACCAAAAACCAAATTCACCGTGGTCCATAGATTACACCGGAAATGTTTATGGCCCCATGTTTTTGCCATTATTGGGAGAATTGGATACAAGACCAGACCAGTCTCCATGGTGGAGTATTCAAAATGTGCAGTTCACGTATCAGTACAAGCAGGGAATTGAATTTTATGGGGGAATTAAAAACCTACTCAATTTTACCCCGCCAGATAATAGCATTGCGCGCGCTCATGACCCCTTTGATAAAAACGTAGTGTTTGATGAAGAGGGTAATCCTCTGGCAACGGCAGATAATCCACAAGCTTTAAGTTTCGATCCATCATACGTATTTGCCCCTAATCAGGGAAGACGTTATTTCCTTG
>JBMYJC010000314.1:0-2998 GCA_049594055.1 Luteibaculum sp.
AATACTTTTTTCATGATACTTCTTTTTTGCTGCCATAAAAGTAGCAAAGCACATACCACGTACAAGTTTCTTTAAGAATTCTTTAACAGTTCAAACGAATAACATCGATAATCTTCTTGGTAATAGGCTTGCGGACAAAACCAAAAACCGAAGAACTCTTAGATGCTTTTTGAAGATCTATTGGATTTGTTGAGTTGGTTACAAGGTATACTTTGAAGCGCTCCTTCATTTCTTCGTCCAACTCATCAAAACGCTCTAAGAAGGCAAAGCCATCCATGCGCGGCATTATGAGATCTAGGAAAATAGCATAACGCGCCTCTGGGTCTTCCTCCATCTTTGGCTTTAATGTTTTTGTGAGATATGTAAGTGCGGCCTTACCGCTTACGAAGGTGCAGAAGTTGTTAGCGAAAGTCTCCTTTTTCAATATCATTTTATGGAAAAGAAGGTCATTCCGGTTATCATCGATTAAAATGGCCGTATCAAACTTGGGTTGCTCTGCCTCTTTCTCAAATCGGTAGTGGGCGAAGACCGGGCTATCAGCTCTGGCAGTACGCGTATTTGGTGCCGATATATTCATTTCAATTTTTCTGGTTTAGGGGTCGTTTTAATCTAGTATCTAAAGTAGCTGCATTATTACCGTAGTGCGAATTATTTCTTTTAAACGTATGTTTTTCTCTTTAAGCGACCATTTGAGAATGATTTTCGTTTCCGCTTGAGCTGTCTATTATTACTAATTTTGGCAGCTCTAAAAATCAAGACAGATTCAAATGGATATAGCGGCCAAGTATAACCCGGCACAAGTTGAAGATAAGTGGTACCAATACTGGATGGAGAAAAAATTCTTTAACTCTAAGCCAGACAACGATAAAGAGCCATTTACCATAGTAATTCCTCCACCCAACGTTACCGGAGTTTTACATATGGGGCACATGCTTAACAATACCATTCAGGATATCCTGGTTCGCAAAGCAAGGATGGAAGGGAAAAATGCTTGTTGGCTGCCCGGTACCGATCATGCCTCCATTGCAACTGAAGCCAAAGTGGTTAACAAACTGCGGGAACAGGGCATTAAAAAATCGGATCTAAGTAGAGAAGACTTTTTAAAACACGCTTTTGAGTGGAAGGATAAGCATGGAGGAATCATTTTAGAGCAATTAAAAAAGTTAGGAGCTTCCTGCGATTGGGATCGCACGGCCTTCACCATGGATGAAGGCTACTCGGAAAGCGTGATTGACTCCTTTATAGATCTACACAAAAAAGGCTATATCTACCGGGGAACCCGAATGGTGAATTGGGATTCGAAAGCCTTAACTGCAGTAAGCGATGAGGAAGTAATTCACCGGGAAGTACAGGGTAAATTGTACCATGTGCGTTATCAGGTTGCTGGTTCTAAGGAATTTATAACCATTGCCACAACGCGCCCTGAGACCATTTTAGCAGATACTGCCATTTGCGTGCACCCCGATGACGAACGTTATGCGCACCTACGCGGTACGAAAGCCATTGTTCCGCTGGTAAATAGGGAAGTACCTATAATTTTTGACGAGTACGTAGATCCAGAATTCGGAACCGGGGCATTAAAGGTAACCCCCGCCCACGATGTAAATGATTACGAGCTGGGTACGAAACACAAACTGGAGCTTATTAACATGCTTAATCCAGATGGTACCCTGCATGAGAATGCCCAATTCCATGTGGGTAAAGATCGCTTTGAGGTAAGGAAGCTTATTTCAAAAGATTTGGATGCTGCAGGTGCCTTGGTAAAAATTGAGGACTACACCAACAAGGTAGGTTACTCAGAAAGAACCGATGAAGTGATTGAACCCAGACCCTCTATGCAGTGGTTTGTGGATATGAAAAAGATTGCCTCTCCAGCATTAAAGGCGGTTGAGGAAGATGAAGTGAAATTTCATCCACCCAAGTTTAAAAACACATACCGCCATTGGATGGAGAACATCAAAGATTGGTGTATCTCCAGGCAATTGTGGTGGGGACATCGTATTCCAGCTTGGTATTATGGTCAGGGTGAACACGATGCCGCCTATGCATTAAAAGCTAAAGGCATCGATTTTGATCCCAATAAATTAAAACAGGACGAGGATGTATTAGACACTTGGTTCTCAAGCTGGTTGTGGCCTATTTCCACTTTTGATCCGGATTTTATTGCCAAGGGAAAGGCCAATGAGGAGCTGGCTTATTATTATCCAACCAACGATTTGGTTACCGCGCCTGAAATCATGTTTTTCTGGGTTGCCAGAATGATAATGGCCGGTTACGAATACCTAGGTAAAAAGCCTTTTAGCAACGTTTATTTCACTGGGATTGTACGCGATAAGCAGGGGCGGAAAATGTCTAAATCACTGGGGAATTCTCCAGACCCCATTATGCTTATGCAACAGTATGGTGCCGATGGGGTAAGGGTTGGAATGTTGTATTCCTCGCCCGCAGGGAATGACTTACTTTTTGACGAAAGCTATTGCGAGCAAGGAAGAAATTTCTGCAACAAAATTTGGAATGCCCTGCGCCTAATTCAAGGTTGGGAAATTAAAGCCGATACCATGCCGGCTCAGAATAAATTTGCGGTTAATTGGTTCCAGTCGCGTTTTAATGAGGTGCTAATTCAGGTGAATGACCACTTTTCAAAATTCCGTCTTTCGGATGCCTTGATGGCCATATACAAATTAGTGTGGGACGATTTCTGCTCCTGGTATTTGGAAATGGTGAAACCGGCGTATGGTGCTGCGTTAGACATGGAATCTTACAAGGCCACAAAAAATATTTTTGAAGACCTTCTCAAGTTGTTGCATCCTTTTATGCCTTTCATAAGCGAAGAAATTTGGCATCATTTGGAAGCGCGCCAAACAGAGAAAGACGCCTTAATTGTAGCCCCCTGGCCTAAAACCACCACTCCCGATGCTACTCTGTTAGCTGCATTTGAAGCCACTGCCGAAATCGTTTCCAACGTTAGAAACATCAGAAATAAAGCGGGCATAGGCAA
>JBMYJC010000315.1:0-2983 GCA_049594055.1 Luteibaculum sp.
TATTGCTCCACAGGCCGAGAACCCCGTCACATACCGATGCAACTTGTACCACGTAACGCTGCTGATTTTTCAGGTTGTTTAGACTTGCGTTTGTACTTGGAGTAGTTACCTGGATCCATTCGTTGGCTCCAAATTCTTTATATCGAATAGTATAGGTGCTTGCAACAGCCACCTTATTCCAGCTAAAAGAGAAACCATTCGATTGAATGCCTGTGCTTCGCAGGTTTTGTGGAATGGGGCATCCTATATCGCAACTGCTAAGGCAGCTGGCGTTATAAACACGGTCTCTGATTAAATCTCCAGGTAAAGGACCAAATCCTTGATTAAAATTGATTCCAAAATTGGTGAGGTGGCAATAACTCATGATGGTTCCACCGTTAACAGGTGTTTCACCTGCATCGCAATTTCCGCTTGGAGGAACGCAATTGTCTATAGCTCCTCCAGGCCATGAGCAATCATGGGTGTGAGGAGAACCCAGGTTGTGGCCAATTTCGTGGGTAATTACTTCCACCGTCCAAGAGTAGGTGGGGAAAAACTCATAAGAGGGCTGTGCACCACTGTACGCATAAGGCAAACTGCCGCAAAGTACATCTACGTATGCGATACCACCGTTAGAGGTTGTAAAATCTACCAAGTGCGCCACATCTCCATTGAATGTGGGCCGAAGAACCTGAAATTGATTGAGGTTGGTGGTAGAGCTCACTCCCAGGTAGGGATCAGGAATATTCCAAACAAAAATCTCGCTGATTTTTACTTTAATGTTTTCCTGGTTGAACAAAGCACTAACCTCGTTAAACACGGCAGTTAAATAATTGCTTGCTTCCTCAACACCGCCTTTGTTTTGTACAACTTGGTTGCGGAGCTCAAAGTAAACATTGACGCAGTTATCGGAATTTTTAAAATTTTCTGCTTGTTGATTGAGCTTTATAGGAGCCAGATTGCTCGTATTGGAATGGCAAAATTCTTCTAGCGGGTTTTCCGCCTTTTCCTCATGCACTATTGCGTAGGTAGATTTATCCACTGGAGAGATGGACAATAATTCTTGCGATCTGCTTATTAAAGCTTGGAATACATTATCAAAAATGGCTACCGAAACCCTGGAATCTTTTTCGCCAAGGATTTTTCCTGTATAGAAGATTCCTGGGATAGGGTAACTTTCACCAGTGGCTGTCACCAACTTTGCCCCTTCTTCGATTGGAAAATTCTGCTTGAGGGTCAAAGTTTCTACTCTGCCATTAATCGGGAGCTTAATTTGCAAGCTTTCCGACTGGTCTGATATCATTTGCTGGAAAGCCTCTGGATTGAGATTAAGGAATTCAGGTTCCAGGGTGCTGGATTGCGATTTTATATCCCAAACGCCCTGGGCTTTCTCAAAAAGCTGAATTGGTGTACCATTTAGGGTAGCAGATTTTTGAGACCATGCGGCAAAACTGCCCAAGCAGAATATAAATATGAGGGTTTTGGGTAGGGTCTTCATAGTATCTGGAAAACTTTATCTCTTGAAATATCCAACATAATCATATTAACGATCAAAATCTTTCGTTTGGTTTTACATTTTATCAGCTGATTGGTGCTTGGTTTTATATCCTAAAAACCAGGTATGCAGCAAACCAAAATAGCAGTACAACCCCAGTAATCACCAAATTCCAGCCACTGTATATACCATACAATCCGTTAAGGTAATTGTTGTTAGGGGCATCTGGTAGAAAAGTGACCTCTATCTGCTGTCCGGCATATAAATCCTGATTATCTCCAGCTATAGTATAGTAGCTCATGCCTTGCACCCTAAAATGGACTTCAAAATCAGGTCTCGAGCTAATTTTAAATTTTGGTTTATCCTCCTCGTTTCTAATAGGAATAACCGTTCCTGTGGTTTCCTCCCCAAAACAAACTAATTGCCATTCTATAGAGATTGGCAATAGCAGCAGCAGGGCAAAAACCATCCAGAAATATTTTTTGCGGATTTTAAACTCAGCCATTAGGGCATTATTGCACCGTTATTGATGTCAAAGCACTGCCCGGTTACCGATTGCTGATTACCCGTAAACAGGAAACTGACCCATTCTGCAATTTCCTGTGGTTCAGACATACGCTGGAAGGGTACACGCATCATTTCTCGTTGTAAAACTTCCTCGTAGGCTTGCTTACTTTTTTTTGCGAATTCCTCAATTCCCTTCCGTGCCATTTTTGTATTCACCCAGCCAGGAAGGATGGCATTTACCGCAATGGCATCTGGTGCAAGCTCAGAAGCCAAAGAGCGCATTAGGCCTAAAATACCTGCTTTTGATGCGCAATAGGCCTGATAACCAGGAACACCAAGTCTTGCAAGGATGGAAGAGGTAAATAGAATATTTTTACTTTCCGCCTTAGACTGCTTTAAATAGGGTAGGAAGGCGTGCACTGTATTGTAGGATCCGGTGAGGTTGGTATTGATGATATCAAACCATCGGTCTGTTGCGCCCGATTTATTCTCTCCACCAATCCCTGCGTTAACAAAAATGCCACTCAAATTCTTGTCCTTGAGCTTAATTTGTTCGGCCACATCGGCCAATTGGTTCAGTTCCCTTACATCTGCAGTTACCGCAATGTGACGTTGTGGATTGCTAAACATACCCAGTGTATCATACAGCGGACCCTCTCTACGGCCCAGTAACACTAACACGTGGTTGTTATTGGAATTTGCTAATTCTATTGCGGTTTCCCGGCCAATTCCAGATCCCGCTCCAGTGATCACGAAACATTTATCCATTACCTTTGCAATATGGCTTTAACAGAGACAATTCAGCTACCCTTAGGTATCGCTGCCCCAGCATTTAATTTACCGGATGTCAAAGATAACCAAAGCAAAACCCTGGAGGAATTAAAAGGGAAAAAGGGAACCCTTGTCGCGTTTATTTGCAACCATTGCCCTTATGTGCAACATGTGCTACCGCAATTTACGGCCATGGCAAATTCATATCTGAAAGAAGGGGTTCAAACCATT
>JBMYJC010000316.1:0-2981 GCA_049594055.1 Luteibaculum sp.
GACTTTCACCAACATTGGCGGTACCTACACAAGCGCTGGCAATTTTGGAGCTGCTTCTCCCAGTTTGCAAATGGATAACACCGGAGACCAAATTACAACGCCCGTTATATGCAATACCCCCACTGCTCTAAGTTTCTGGATCAAAGGCCAAGGCACCGATGCGAGTTCTGCGCTTTTGGTTGAAGGAAGCAGCGATGGCGATTCCTGGACCAGCATTGACAACATTGGCGATTTACCCGATAGTGATGCCGATGCATACCAGCGGCAATACGGAGCCGAGGCCATAAGCGCCTACAACCAATTTAGATTTACCTACAGCAAAAGCGTTGGAAATTTAGCCATAGACGATATCCGAGTATTTTCTGGAGAAAGCGGAGGAAGCTCTTATAGTTGGGATAATGGGGGATCTGGAAGCGATTGGGCAACGGTAGATAATTGGAATCCAGCCCGAGACGACTTTGGAGTAGAAGACGAATTGATTTTTAACGATGGCGCTAGCTACACAATCACCAATTTACCAACGCAGAGCATTCAAAAATTACAAATCACCAATGGCTCAAGCGTAAACATTAGCGGTGTTACGGGTGGAAGCGACTTATACATAAACGGGGATGGAAGCGACAGCGATAATTTTTATATCTGCAGCACCTGCTCACTGACCTTATCTGGAACAAATCCCATAAGGATACACCTGCTGAACGAGCGGGATGGCACGGTTGAAGGAAGTCTAATCTTTTCGGGTTCCAAGGCGCACCAAATTCTGGTATCCGGCTCCAACTCGCTCACTTTTAGCAACGGATCGTTTTTTAGAAATACCAGTACCAATAGCACCAATGGAACCAAAAGCCCCTTTGGTCAAACAACAATTTTTAATGGGAAGGTAGTTTTTGAGTCTGGATCCAATTATTACTCCAGTGGTTCTGCCGTAGCCAATCCATTTGGCCTAGACGCCCCAAACTCTGCGGTAACTTTTAATAGTGGATCCAATTTTTACTATGAGAACAACGGCCTTGCTCCTACGCTAAACGGCCGTGCCTATGGTAATTTCTATTTTAACCGCAATGCAACCGTTACCGTAACTACAGGCTCTTCAGGCTTAACCGTGGATTCTCTTGTGGTTTTAGATGGTACATTCAAAATAAATGCGGCTTACACCACTACCATTAATGGAAATATGGCAGTTAGAGGAGGTGATAGCCTGGTTTTTGCACCTTCATCAGCTCAAAACATTAACCTCAACGCAAGTGCGGGACTTTTGCAAGCAACAACTGGGGGTATTCGAATCGGAGGAAATGTTACTCTGAGAATTGCAAGTGGATCCTACGATACTGAGGGATATCTTAACATCCAGGGAAATCTAACCCATAACGGCACAAATTTTACCCTAAGCCAAGCCGATTCCCTACGAATAGAAGGGGTGTTAACCAATACGGGGACTTTTATCATTGAGGATGATGCGGCTTTAATTCAAACCAGCAGCTCCACCCTATCTAACTCGGGTACCTTTCAGGCTAGCAGAAACATCCCGGATGGAGGCTCTTCAGGCTACTATTATTTTTGGTCTAGCCCCATGACGGGCGGAAGTGGCGCTGAGATAGGAAGCAGTGGAGAATTGAGTGGCTCCCTGATGTATGAATTCACCTCAGGTGGAAATCAACAATCCGATTATTCCTTTATCTCCTCTACCACTCCAATGGTTCCTGGTAAAGGCTATGCAGTCTTAGGGGAGAGTGCAGTAACTGTTAGCGGAACCGTAAACAACGGGGACATAGACATCTCAATTACCGAAAACGATGGGTCGGAATCGTACAGCTTAATTGGCAATCCCTACCCTTCTTCAATTAATGCCGATGCCTTTATGAGTGAGAACTCTTCCAACCTAGAAGGAACAATTTATTTATGGAGCTACAACGATGAAGAAAACTATGAGGGAAACAAGCAGTACATTGCTGTAAACTCAGCTGGAAGCAGTGGCACCCATGATAGAGCACAAAACTTAAGTAGTACATACATTGCTTCCTTTCAAGGGTTTATGGTAGAAGCAAACGAGAGTCAAACTCCAGGCCCATTAACGATAAGTTTTAACAATAGCATGCGCAACGGGGCAAACAGCGATTTTAAAAGCTCGCGAAAACCGGAAATCTTAAATAAAATGTGGTTATACCTAAGCGCTGATAAGGATACAGCTGCTGCCCTATTAGCCATAACCAAGGAAGCGAGTTTTAAATACGACCAATCTTTAGACGCACGAGCTATGTCCAGCCCCTTGCGCGTGGCATATGATTACAATGGCATTAAACACTCCATTCTAAGCATTCCAGAAATCCCCAATGGTTTCTCTGTACCTCTTCATTTTAAAGCCCCTAAAAGTGGGTGGTATCAGGTGGGTTTGATACAGAATTCTCCTTTTACAAAGTCTAAAACCGAGCCCTTTTTATTGGACAAGCAAAACTTTCAAAATTTGCCATTAGCCCATGAAAACCAGCTCATTTGGTTGGAAAAGGGAGATAATGCAGACAGGTATTTTCTGATTTTCGGAAGAACCGCAAGCCCCACTACCGGTGTGGATGATAGCTATCGAGGGAATTTTCTTCGGCTTGTTAGCGATGGCAGTCGCTACATTCAAATCTGGGGTGCTGCTAAAGGCCGGGAATATCTAGTAAAGGTTATTAGTTACAGCGGTCAAACACTTATTGAGCAAGGCGTAAAAAACAAGGAAAACGTAGACATTTCAAGGTTATCCGTAGGCCCCTATATTTTGAGGGTATTCTCCGATAATGAGCCCATCCACAACGAAGCATTTGTAAAGTT
This sequence comes from Luteibaculum sp., assembly GCA_049594055.1. Taxonomy (GTDB): domain Bacteria; phylum Bacteroidota; class Bacteroidia; order Flavobacteriales_D; family Luteibaculaceae; genus Luteibaculum. The sequence goes on from JBMYJC010000316.1 coordinate 2,812, forward strand.
TCGGTCAGATTCGAACCAATCCGAAAAAAAAAAAAATTGTCGAATCCGAAAATTTTGCAAAAATCGATCCGAACCCAACCCTAAAAAATATAAAGGAATCTTACATGGAGAGGCAGTTAGTATTGGGATGAATATTGCTTCTGCAATCTCTGCGGATCGAGGTTACTTAA
>JBMYJC010000317.1:0-2968 GCA_049594055.1 Luteibaculum sp.
CTAATACCAAAGCGGCTGCCAGAAAAAGAGCTCAACTCGGAATCTCCTATCCAAGATTGAACCAAACCAGCCTCTGCGCTATACGTAAAGCCCTTGTGCACAAAGGCAACAAAAAAGCTGTTGGATAACACAGCATTGGATCTGCGCAATTCGCCCTGGTTATTGATTTTCCAGGTTTGGAATTGATTATTTAAAGCAAATGTCCAGCGCGCTGTTTTTGGGTAAAAATTAAATCCCGACACTCCCGGTCCGCAGCTACATGCATCGCAGGAATAAGCGCAATATCCTGCTAGCAGTAGCAGAATTGCAAAAATGTTTTTCATGAATTTGGTTTGGGTTAATGAATCAACTCAAACCAAGGAATTCGGTGGGGGCTCGGCAGGACTCACATCCCGACTACTGAAATTATTAGTGTGGAAGAAATAGCTGCTTGCTGTATGAATTGAGTTTGAAGCAAAAGCAAAGCGCAAGGAAGAAGGAGTTGCAGGTTCTTCTGAAGTCTTAACCAATGACGGTACTTTTTGCTGGTCTTGGTCGGCTATGTCTATCAGCGACTTTTTCAAATGACATTTACCATTACACTGCAACTCAGGTTTGCTGATATTCTCGCAGAACTGCTGTATAATTTGCGATTGATTCCATGCGAAATTGGCCAGAATAAAAGCATTGCACCCCAGCTTAAAAAAGATGCCACCAATTAAAACTATGCTTACCGCAATCCGCATGGCCGCAAAAGTAAGTGAAGTGGTTTAAAGTACCGCGGCAAATCGTTTAACTGCACTTTGTATGTTGTTAAAGATATCGCTAATGCTGCCCTCCATCATGTAACACGGGGCACTTACTATTTTTAGTTCCTCGTCAACCATCACCTCCTGCAGGGTTTTCATAGCTACTTCGGCTCCAATAGACTCCATCCCTTGGGAAATAGCGGCAATTTCGTAGGGGCTGGCTTCCACATCGCTCCCAACGGTTAATTTGGCTTTGTACTTAGATCCCTCCAAGGCTTTGGCTACCACCGTAGGCCCCATGCAGAGGGCTAAGAGCGCTTTTCGCTCTTCAATTGCTTGTAAAATCAAGTCTTTAACTTGTAGGTCAATTGCGCCATTGGGTCCACTTATTGCCCATTGATTCAAGTTTTTTGCAGCTCCAAAGCCCCCAGGAAATGCGAGACCGTCAAAGTCTGCAATCTGTAGCTCGTTTAGGGGTTTAATATCTCCTCTCGCAATCCTAGCCGATTCTACCAGCACATTGCGAGACTCGTTCATTTCCTTGCCTGTAATGTGATTTACCACGTGTAGTTGATCTTTATCTGGCGCAAAACACTCGTAAGAAGTATTCTGCTGTTCCAAAGAAAGGAGGGTAAAAACTGCCTCGTGGATTTCGCTACCATCGTAGACTCCACATCCAGAAAGAATTACAGCTACTTTTTTCATTTTTTTCTTGGGTTTAGCGCTTCCAGTACCTTTTTATCATTACCAAGTGAGCTCAAACTCTTTTCAACGCTCGTCAGTTCCTTTTTTTTTTCCATCAGCTTCTGCTCCAGCTCTTTATTTTCGTTGGCCAAGTCTTTCGCTTTTCCCAATAACTCATTTTTACTGTCGGGGTTTTTACGCGCTTCTCTTTCCGAGTTATCAATTTCTTTTTGGTTGGAATTAATATCGCGCTCTATGTTTTTGATGGATTTTTTAAGGTCTTTTCTTTTATCGCGCAATGCATCTAACCTGGCTTCAAAATATTCCTTTCGGGTTTGGTAATCAAATTCCTTGATTAGCGCTAAAATGTAGGCCTCCTCAAACACCATACCTGAGTCGCTACTGAAACCAGCATCTCCAAGACTCAAGGTAATTTGCACCTGTACAGAATCTTCCAGCTTTTTAAACCACGAGAAAATTTGTCCTTTGTGGTTGCTTTCTGGAATGGTAAACGGATCTGAGATCCAACGCCCCTTTTTTTCACTAAGCTTTATATCCGCAGCGTCCTTCAGGAATTTATCCCATTCCTTTCCCAAATCCTCCATGGGGGGCGCGTTGTATTGGTAGACAGGAAATTGCTGCTTATCCCATGTGGTTGTAGTTTTTACAAACCCAGGAATACGCAATTGTCCCTGAACCTTAAAACCAAAGATGATGAGAAGAATGGGGAGGATGGTGATTTTTATCCGCTGCATGTTAAGTGCTTTGTAGCTAAGCTATGAACAAGGGCCTTTTTTACCAAATGTGGAGAACTCGCTTATTGCCAAAAGTTGAGAAAAGTCCAATAAATCCACTAAGCCATTTACCAATGGATATTGGATAAGCTTATGATTAAATGAAAAAGCCGCCAATGAGAAAAGGTGCATCCATTTGGATTAACCGAAACTCATTAGCGGCTTTATGCTTAGATTTTTTAACCCTCTAGTCTATTTCACCTGAATTTTACCTGCGGCATAGCTACTGCCATTTCCGGCTTTCACTATTACATGGTACATACCGGTGGACAAGTTACCAGTGTTTATTCTAGTTCCATTCACTTCCAAAACCTTTTCTCCGAGCATATTAAAAATGGAAACAGATTTAACTGCATCGGATCCAACAAGCTCAAAGAAATCGCCTTTAGAAACAGGGTTGGGCACAAAGCGCAATTCTACCTTCTTACCATTGATCTCTAAAATGCCGGTAAATAAATCCGATTGATTGCTGCATCCTGTGTTGGGATCTGTTACCACCACATAGAAAATTCCGTTTGGAGCATTTTCAAATACCGCAGAAGTTTCTCCTACTATTGCTACTCCGTTCTGATCAAACCACTGTATGGTGCCTGAACTTACAGATGAAACCAAATTACCATTCTGGCTACTTACCACAGGTTTCTGGGGCAGAGGACTCTCAGTGATCTGGATTGGATCGGAGCTGTTTTCGCAGCCGTTATCTCCTACCGCGGTTACGATGATTGAACCCGCAGTGCTGACCCAGAATGTGCTTGAGGCATT
>JBMYJC010000318.1:0-2961 GCA_049594055.1 Luteibaculum sp.
GTAATTCCAAAAATGGATGCGTCTGGATATTTCTCTCGCGTGAGTTCAAAAATGCTGTGCTTTAATTTTTTTGCAAGGCCCATTCCGCGGAATTTGGGATTTACGATAAGCCCCGAGTGGGCTACGTAGTCTCTATCCTCGTAGGTGCTTATATAAGTGAAACCAGCAAATTCACCATCGTAGGTGGCAATTATGGCATCGCCATCCGCCATCTTTTGTTCTACGAATTCTTCGCTGCGCTGGGAAATTCCCGTACCGCGAGCTTTTGCCGATTCTTTGTAGGCTTTACAAATTGTTTCTGCGAAATGTTTGTGTGAAGCGTTGGCTGCTTCAACTATGGGTAACATGGGTTTTGTTTTTGGTTAGTAGCTTTGATTTACTGGGTTAATGAAGTGAATCAGGGGAAAGCGTAAATCAAATCGCGGAGTCTCCGCCTCTTAAGCCTAATTTCTTGGCTTTTTCTACTTTGAAATGTGCTAAAGTCTATTTTAGTCTCGTTTCCGTTCAAAACTTATTGCAAAGATAACAGAATCTTTTAAAAGCCATTTTCAACATATTTCTGTCTTTTTTTGATGAAAAATTGCTGTAATTGGCCTGTTTTTAGCAAAAACGCCTAGTTCTTTTGCTTGTTCTCTGTCGGTTTAAAATTATCCAATGACTAGCGTTCAAGTTTAAATATTTGTTAAGGATCTATGAATTCTGGATTTTAAACAGTGGGTAATAATTTCACGAAGGGAGCAAACAAACATCAATATTCATGTTAACATAATCTTTCGTTAATAGCTTGTTTAAAACTTTCACGGATTTCTGATCAAAAGGAAATAGAAGGAGAGGTAACTTTGTGCAACAAGCAATTTACTATGGCAGAGGTAACTTATAATGATGATAGTATACGGTCGCTAGACTGGAAAGAGCACATACGCCTTAGGCCCGGAATGTACATTGGAAAGCTTGGGGACGGTAAAGATGCTGATGACGGAATCTACATACTTCTGAAAGAGGTCTTAGATAACTGTATTGATGAGTTTGTAATGGGCTTTGGTAAGCGCATTGAAGTTACCATGAACGACCATGATGTTACGGTTAGAGATTACGGACGTGGAATCCCGCTGAACAAGGTGATTGATTGTGTTAGCAAAATAAATACTGGGGCTAAATACGATAGCAAAGCTTTTAAGAAATCGGTGGGATTAAATGGTGTGGGTACCAAAGCCGTTAATGCGCTTTCCAACCATTTTGAAATTACTTGTTACCGGGAGGATAAAGTCAAAAAAGCCACTTTTCAGCGTGGAGACTTGTTGGAGGATTCACCTATACAAAATGCAGAAAACCAGCGTAGTGGAACCTATGTGCGCTTTGTTCCAGATCCTAACATTTTTAAGAATTACCAGTATCGTGAGCAGTATGTGCGCGAGATGCTGATGAATTATTGCTATTTAAATCGCGGACTTACCATTGTCTTTAATGGGGAGAAGCTACAATCTGAGAATGGATTACGCGATTTACTGGAGGAGAAATTAACCGGTGAACCGCTTTACCCTATCATTCATATTGAAGGGGAGGATATTGAGGTAGCATTAACCCACGGTTCTCATTACGGGGAGGAATATTACTCTTTTGTAAACGGGCAGCATACCACGCAAGGAGGAACACATCAGGCCGCTTTTAGAGAGGCCTTTGCCCGTGTTGTTAAAGAACATTACGGTAAAAACTACGAAGCGGTAGACATTAGGACTTCCATAGTTGCGGCGGTTGCCGTTAAGGTTAGCGAGCCCGTATTTGAGTCGCAAACAAAAACTAAGCTGGGCTCTCAGGAAGTAGAGCCGGGCGGAAAAAGCATGCGGGCCTTTGTTGCCGATTTCCTGAAAAACGAACTGGATAATTTTCTACATCGCAATCAGGCAATCCGGGAGGAACTAGAGAAAAAGATCAAAGCCTCCGAAAAGGAGCGCAAAGAGCTTTCTGGTATTCGCAAATTGGCCAGAGACAGGGCCAAAAAAGCTAATCTCCACAACAAAAAACTGCGCGATTGTAAGGTGCATTTTAACGATCCCAAAGCGGATGAGGAGTTAAAAAAGGACACAACCATTTTTATAACGGAGGGAGATTCGGCATCTGGGTCCATTACAAAGAGTCGCGATGTAAAAACCCAGGCCGTGTTCTCCTTAAAAGGAAAGCCATTAAACAGTTTTGGCTTAACCAAAAAGGTGGTTTATGAGAATGAAGAGTTTAACCTTATCCAAGCAGCTCTAAATATTGAGGAGGGGATAGAAGATCTGCGCTACAACCGTATCGTGATTGCCACTGATGCCGATGTGGACGGAATGCACATTCGATTGCTTTTGATGACCTTCTTTCTGCAGTTTTTCCCAGAGGTTGTAAAAAATGGACACCTCTATATTCTGCAAACTCCGCTTTTTAGAGTTAGGAATAAAAAGGAAACGCGCTATTGCTACAGTGACGAAGAACGTGTTAAAGCCATTTCAGATCTCCAACCTAAACCAGAAATTACCCGATTTAAAGGTTTGGGTGAGATTTCTCCGGATGAGTTTAAAGGATTCATTGGCGAAGACATGCGCCTAGAGCCGGTGACTTTAAGCAAGGAACACGCCCTTAAAGAAATGCTCTCGTTTTATATGGGTAAAAACACCCCAGAGCGCCAGGAGTTTATCATTGAGAATTTGCGTGTGGAGTTGGATACAGAAGAGGAGTTAAAAAAGGAAGTAGCTTAAGGTATACTCTATCTTGAGTCGGTTTTCAAAGACAATTTGAAAAACTGAAAAACTGAAAAGCTGAAAAGCTGAATAGCTGGAAGCAGAAAGGGCCAAGCTGGAAGCATAATTTGGATTATTGATTAGGGATGAGGGATGAGGGATTAGAGATGAGGGCTCTTAGCAAAGCACTCCTGCATTCCAGACGAAACGAATTGCATTTGCAATGCTGACAATCCGTAGGATTCGT
>JBMYJC010000319.1:0-2956 GCA_049594055.1 Luteibaculum sp.
AAGACCTGGGCATAGACCTTTTTCTGCAACCCAGTTTGGATAACCCATATCTTCAAGAGTTCTTGCTTCATGATCACCCCAGTCAAGGATACCACCTTTTTCTAGAGCTGTTGTAAATGATTTACCAAAAGCTCTTTATCCAACATATCGGGAAATTCACCGTAAAGCTCAATGTTAAAATCTCGAATGCTTTTTCCCAATTTTTCTACCACGTATAAAATGTAATAGAGGATGTCTTCTGAGCTAATGGCGTTAAAACTGTTAACAAATTTCACGCTTCCAGCATCTAACACCAACAAATCAAAATAGGAACCACAAAAGTTAATAGCGAGGGTGCTTTTTGACTTGGGATTTTCCAAAAGAGCTGGTAAAAGGGCTTCTAAACTGTGGTGATAATTAGCAGGAAGCCCAATAGACTGCAGTAAATTGTGCAATCCTGCAGGAACAGAAAAAACAATGTTGGAATTAAGCTCTGCCAAATAGTTACTGCGGACCAAACCTATGCCCTGCGCGTTTAATCCTGTATTTTTTACCAGGTAGTCGTTCTTTAATTCCTCCTGAAACAGGCCTCTTGGAATTAATGCTGACTTTTGTGTGGCGACACCAATACTGCAAGTATTGAATTCTGGATTAAAGGCCTCCAATAAAGATGTTAGGCGCTCTTTTTGTCCGCTGCTAATCTCATCAGGCAAAAAACTGAAACGTAGGATGTCGCTCCAATTATCCCCTTCTTCTGATTTTGCAAGCAGCTGGGCACAATGACTAAAAAAGACGATCGAAACATGAGATCGTCTTTTTAGAAATTCACTGAAATTCGATTTAGGCTTACTCTCCAGACCAGTTACCACTTGTAGATGCGTCTTCCATAGATCCAACTCTTAGCGTATCGTAAGGGTCAAATGGATCCATGTCTTTAATTTCAAAAACCGGTGTATTTATTCCTCCTTTTTGAATCACTCCAGCATTCATCCAGAAGCGCTCTCCGGAAATTGGAGCGTAGGGTAGAGAGTCTAACACAAACTTGTATTTGCGATCTTTTTTAGCAGACTCGTTAAGGAAAATATTCTCTACCACAGGAACCATGATGGTATCTCTAACAATAATTCCCATTTCTAAGGCCTCTGCCTCACTTAAGGTGTCGGGCACAGATCCAATGGCTTTGATAATTGGCACAGTACCGTTGCGCAAGAAATCCATAAGGGAATCCATTTTGGCAACATAGGTTCCGTTTACCTTTTTGTGCATCAACTGCACTTCTCTTAAATCCTTTAAACGCTGTATTACCTGTGCGTAAACTTCTTTCTTGCGCTCAGCAAAACGAATGTCTTCCTGCACAGATTCTACATCCTTCCAGATTAATAAACCAGACCCTACAAGCATTACCAGTGTAAGGATGGTTTGGAGTTTTTTCGTGATGACGTCTAAGGAGTACATCAAGCTAATGCCGCCCACCAATAAAATACAAATAGACCCAAATAAAAAGCTGTTGTTTTGCTTTAGAACCAAGGTCAAAATGATGGTGATTATTCCTAAGATGATTAGGAAAAAGGGAAACAAAAATTTTCCAAATGTTTGCCTTAAATTATCCATAAGGTTGTTTTAAGCTGTTGGATTTAGGTGAGGCAAAACTACAATTAATTTGAAACGAGTAGCTTGCACATCGCTTGCGAAAATAGCAGAATTAGCACCTGGAACAAGCATAAAATTCCAAGACTTAAAATTAGCTTTCACACTCGGTATGTTAAAAAGCGCGTCCTTTTTCGTAGAGCAACACGGATTTCCTCCAACTGATGAGCAATACAAGTTTTTAAAGGTTTTTGAAGCCTTTATGGGCAGCAAAAAGGAGCGTTGTACCCTTATTTTAAATGGCTATGCCGGTACGGGTAAAACTACGCTTCTAGCAACTTGTGCGAAGTTTTTAGACGCACAGGAAAAATCCTATGTCTTAATGGCTCCAACAGGAAGAGCTGCCAAAGTAATTTCCAACTATTCCAGTAAAAAGGCTTTTACCATTCACCGTATAATTTATGCATTGCGGAAGCGAAGGGATGGAGGTCAATACTTCTCGCTGAGGAAAAACACCTATAAAAACACGGTTTTTATTGTGGATGAAAGCAGTATGATAGGCGAAGAAGGAGGAGGATTTAGCAAGCAGAGTTTATTGGATGATATTGTAGAGTTTGTTTTTTCTTCTCCGGGCTGTCGGCTCATTTTTGTTGGCGATGAAGCCCAGTTGCCTCCCGTGGGATCATCCATATCTCCAGCCTTAAACAAAGAACTCTTAGAGCAGCAATATCAATTGGTGATTGCCAAGGTATCGCTAAGTCAGGTTTTAAGACAGGCCAAGGAGTCGGGTATTTTGTTAGAGGCCACTCGTTTACGGGGATTTATGCAAGAACAAGATTTTAAAATGGAGATAGCATTGCATCACGATTTGCGCTACCTGAGCCACTACGACTTTGCAGATCATTACCAAGAACACTTAAACCACTATGGCGAGGATAATGTGATTTACATTACGCGTTCCAATAAACAAGCCAACCGCATGAATATGCAAATCAGAAACTTTGTTTATGGTAGCGATGCACTGGTGGATGGTGGAGATAAAATAATGGTGGTGAAAAATAACTACCACTGGGTGGGGTTGGAGGATTCTCAGGATTTTATTGCAAATGGAGATTTTTGCAAGGTGGTACAAGTGCGAAACCAGGATGAGGTTTATGGATACCAATTTGCTGATGCAACCTTGGAATTTCCAGATTATAACCTGCACCTAGATGCTAAAATTTGGTTGGATTGCCTTTTGGTGGAGCAAGCTTCCATGCCAGCAGCTGCAAGCGAAAAAATATGGTCCTCGGTAGATGAATCGCTGTTTGACGAGTTCCCGGAAAAAAAGAAACGCATTGCAATGTTGCGCCAGAATTCCTTTGTTCAGGCCTTGCAAATAAAATTTGGC
>JBMYJC010000320.1:0-2940 GCA_049594055.1 Luteibaculum sp.
AATTAGCCATTCGTACACCATAGGGGGAACCGGACGGCCAGTGCGCTCGTCAATACCATCCCAAGGCTCGTTAAGGGGATCATCGGTCTGGAATATTTGCTCCCCCCAGCGGTTAAAGATGGATAGGCTTATTTTCTCGCGCTCTAAATTGATCCCCTCTAATTTAAATACATCGTTGGTGCCGTTGCCATTAGGGGAAAATGCATTGGGAATAAACAAGCGGGTTTCCTCCCGAACATCAAAAAAGTAAAATGCCTCGCCCGGACAACCTTCTGCACTTTGTGCGTAAAGTTCTACATCGTAGCGGCCTGGTTCCAACTCTCCAAAGTATTCCGGGCTACTTGTAGCGCTGGTGATTACCGTGTCTCCCCCACGCTTAATAATGCGCCAATCAAATTGTCCAAGTGGAACGGTGCTGCGGCTAAAAAACTCATAATAATCACTTAACTCAGTAGCATCCTCTGGAAGGTGGTGCAAACTAAATTGTGGAAGGGGAAATGCGTGGATGGCATCCTGTATGAGAAGTGTATCCACACAAAATTCCTGGGAGCTTACCACCTGCATAAAGTCGTATTTACCAGCATTTACCTCAAATGGGTTTTCCAGAAGCTCTCTGCCATCCAGAAAATACTGCTGTTGCACGCTGTTGAAGGAAGTGTCTTGATAGCTGATTTCAAGCGGTTCACAACCTTCAGCTGGATTTGGATTTAAAAGGAATCCGGCTCTCACACGTGGGTGGAAACGCACCAGTACAGAATCTTGGGTTGGCGTTGAACAATTGTCCTCTAGACGCACATGGATGAATTGATCCTCATCTTCATTCTCAAACAAATAGCTCGCAGATGGGCCTCGCTGTCCGTTACTCCAGTTTAACTGATAATCTGCGCTTTTACCCCCACTGGTCTGCGTTGAAAAAACGACTTCAACATTGCGACAAACTGTGGTGTCTGATAAAATCTGAACCTGTAAGGGTGGCAATTCGGTGAAAACAAATTCCAGGGTATCTGAGGAACAGGCTTTTGGATCAAGGGCATATAGACTTATTCTAAGCGAACTATCGGCATACAAGCTATCCTGTTGCAGTTGCAATTCGGGAAAATGGAATTGGTAGGGAGCTCCATTGCCGCCAAGTGCTGCCGGCTTCAGTGTGTAGGATTGCCCATCGCAAAAAATTTGGTTATCTGGCAATTGGAGTTCAACTGATGTGGGTTCAAATATGCTAAGAGAAGCCTTTCCAATACAAGCTTCCTGGTCTTTTACTTCCACCTGATAAGTTCCAGCCGACAAAGCAGAAACTGTTGAGTCTGCCGAACCTGTACTCCATGAAATTTCGTAGGGCGCTATCCCACCACTTATAGAATCAATTGCTGCGGCACCATCGCTAAATCCAAAACAAGAAACACTATCGGTTTGGAAAAATATTTTGGGGCCTTCAATAAATCCAACCTCAAAGGAGTCGGTATAAAAACAGCCATTGGCATCCGTTAGGATGTAATTGTAATTCCCTTCAGCAAAAGTGAAGTTACTCTCCCCAGTTTTATTGTCAGACCAACGCACCGTAAATGGAGCCGTTCCTCCAATAATTGTGTCTATCTCCGCCCCTCCGTTCAGCTTAAAGCATTTTTCATTTTCTACCCGAATCTGAGCATAAAGGGAATCGGGCTCCACAAGTATAAAGCTGCTATCGCCCGCACAACCTAGGTTATCGGTGATAGAAATCTGGTAATTCCCAGGGCATAAGCCATTAAAAAACCCACTGCCCTGAGTGTTTTGACCGTTTAAGCTGTAATTAAAACCCTGGTTGCTTCCCCCACTGGCAATGGAATTTACCTGACCATTACAATCCCCAAAGCAACTGGGATCCTGTGCCTCCAGAACTTCAAAGCTATGGGGTTGATACACTTCTAAGGCAATAGAATCTTTATCGGGACAAATACTGTCTATCTCGTAAAAGATTTGGTAGGAGCCTGGGGCCAGGCTGTTTTGCTTAAAAATTCCCTGATCTGAAATCCCCAAACCACTCCAAGTTCCACCGGGTGTGGCGTCTAAAGTATCCGCTTCGGCTTCAAAACAATAAGCCAGGGTATTGTGTAAAATTCTCGCATCCTCCCGCTCTGCAACCTGGATGTACGCATAAGCGGTATCGCCACACAAACCACCAATTAAATAACGCACTTGGTTAAGTCCTATGTTGGCAGCCGAAGGTGTGAAAACTCCGGTATTTGCGTTCGTAATTCCCGTTCCGCTCCAGGTTCCGCCCGGATCTACTGCGTTTAAGTTGATGGGGCTAAAATCATTGCAAAGAACTTCCACCGAGTCTATACTGGCATTGAGTTTATCAGTCACTTTAATGTCTATTGTATCTGCAGAGGGGCAGCGACCGTCAAAGCGATAAATTAGTTGGTGGATTCCAATACCTGCCTCTTTTGGGTCGAAAACCCCAGATGCACTCACACCCTGCCCAGTCCAAATTCCGCCATTATCGCGTATTTGCATGGATACCGGACTTTCTAAAATGCAGGCTACCTCAGGCCCAAGAATGGTAGCATCATGCTCTTTTACCACCTCGATGCTTCTTGTTTCTGTAGCCCCGCAATCGCCATTGATGCTATAACGGATGGTATGGAATCCTACTCCTGCTGTTTTTGGGTTAAACTGATTTCCACTCACTCCCGTGCCGCTCCAAATTCCTCCTTGCTCTTGAGGGACAAGGGTTAATGGTTCATCTTCTGAGCAAATTATTGCAGGCACTTGAAAAGCTGCATTTCTGCGTTGTTTTACTACGATTACCGTTGTATCTGCATCGGGACAGAATCCATCAAAGCGATGAATGATGCTGTGACTACCTGGTCCTGCCACAGATGGATCAAATCTTCCGCTATTTTGGTCAACAATACCCGCTCCACTCCAGGTTCCACCGTCATCTGCGGCATTCAACTC
>JBMYJC010000321.1:0-249 GCA_049594055.1 Luteibaculum sp.
ACGGCTATCGGGATGTTTTTTAAGGAAGTCATTCAGTAAAAATTCTGCATCCCGGTTAAAAAGATTTAAAGCGCAAACTGCTCGATGATATTGAGCGCTAACACTCAACTCACTATTGGCATCGTTTTCTTGCGCAATAATTTGCTCATAGAGTTTTTGAGCTGAAGCATATTTTTTCTTGTAGAATAAGTCCTGTGCAGTTTCCAGAAGCAGATTACCGGAGCGGAACTCTTCTGACTCCTGCCCTAA
>JBMYJC010000321.1:259-2936 GCA_049594055.1 Luteibaculum sp.
GGGTGCAATCACGAGCAGGATACTCATGATTTTAACGAGTCTAGACATGTATTTCGATTATAGGTGGACCTCAACCAAAGAAACAAAGTAGGAGCTTGTAAATTGGCCTGTAAAAGTTTTTATTTTCAACGCGTACATGTTAAAAATATTCTCAGTTTAGCGGGCGATTATGAGTGAAGCAATAACAGGAGAAAGCACTGAAAAAGAGGTGGTGATTCGGTTGAATGAAGCCGACATTTTTCAGCGCGACCACTTGGTTCTATCCAATATCCAGGTGGAAATAAAAAAAGGGGAATTTATTTACCTCATTGGTAAAACTGGTTCAGGAAAGAGTTCCCTACTCAAATTACTCTATGGCGATTTACCACTAAAACAAGGGGAAGGAGAAGTAGCCAGTTACGACCTTAAAAAGCTAAAATCCAAGCAAATCCCCTTCCTGAGAAGAAAGCTGGGAATTGTGTTCCAGGATTTTCAATTGCTGCCAGACCGCACCGTTAACGACAACCTGTTGTTTGTTTTAAAGGCTACCGGCTGGAAGAACAAACAGCTTATAGATGTGCAGATAAGAAAGGTGCTGGACATGGTGGGCTTGATTCACAAGGGCTACAAATTTCCACACGAAATTTCTGGCGGAGAACAGCAACGGGTTTCCATTGCACGTGCGCTGCTAAACGATCCCGAGATAATATTAGCCGATGAGCCAACGGGAAACTTAGATCCCAAGACCACACAGGAAATACTAATGCTGCTGCATGAAATCAGTCAGCGTGGAAGAGCCGTTATTATGGCAACACACGATTATGCTAACATGATGTCTTTTTCCTCGCGGATTCTAAAATGCGAGGATGGAAAGCTGATGGAGGCGGTAGCAGAATCCAACTAAAATAATCGGCCTTGCTCTCGGTTTTAATTCCAAACTACAATTACCATCCTGGGGAGCTTTTAAAACAGCTCTCGGCAGAGAGTGAAGGACTGGATATCCCTGTAGAAATTTTGTGTTGGGACGACAATTCCGATCCCAGTTTCCACAGGGAACTTATTGCGCTCTCCTCTCTACCCAAAGTGGAGTTGCGCTTTTTGGAAAAAAACCTTGGAAGAGCGCAAATCAGGAACCAAATGGCTCAGGAAGCCAGATTTCCGCATTTGCTTTTTTTGGACAGTGATGGAATGCCCCTCCACCCCGATTTCTTAGCACGATATGCAGAGCACTTAGCAGCGGCCGATGTTGTGGTTGGAGGCCGTAAGTATTCTGCAACAAAGCCAGAAAGCGCCCATATTCTACACTGGAAATACGGCAGCCAACGCGAAGCTAAATGGGCCGATGAACGAAATGAGGATCCGTATTTCGGGTTTCAGAGCAATAATTTCCTCATTCAAAAAGAAAGCTTTCTAAGCCTACAGTTCCCGCAATCTTTTAAAGGTTCTGGGCACGAAGACACACTCTTTGGAAAAAAGCTCAAACAGCGCAATTTGAGCGTGACGCACATAAACAACCAAACCGAGCATCGCGGATTAGAAATTGCCGAAGTCTTTATTCAAAAAAGCCTGCAGGCCGTGGAGCAACTGGTTAAATTCATTTACCACCAGGAATTAGAACACAAAGACACCCGGCTCTCCGATTCTTATTGGCGCCTCAAAAAATTGGGGCTTTTGGCAGGAGTAAAATTTGTGGGGAAAAACAGAAGTAAATCATGGATGGAGCAATTAAAAAATGCCTCAGACCCCAACCTGAAAATTTTTGATGCCCTGCGCCTTTACCATTATATCTGCGAAACCGAAAAACTACACTGAGACAATCTGCTAACTTCGCCAGCAAATTTTTCCATGAAGTTTCTGCAAAACCACCCTTTAAAAAACTACAACACCTTTGGTATTCAGGTTAAAGCCAAAGAGTTTTTTGCCGCTAATAACAAGGAGGAACTTCAGTTAGCGGTGAGAGCTGCACAAAAAATGGGATCGGAATTGCGCATTTTAGGAGGCGGTTCAAACATTCTTTTCACTCAAGACTTCCCCCATATCCTTATACAGCCCACATTTAAGGATGTTAAAAAATTGCGAGAGGACGATAAGCATGTTTGGATTGAGGTAGAAGCAGGAAAAAATTGGCATAGTTGGGTATTGGAAAGCCTGGATATGAACTGCTATGGCCTTGAAAATTTATCGTTGATTCCGGGGAATGTAGGCGCAGCTCCCATCCAAAACATTGGCGCTTACGGTGTAGAGGCGGAACAATTTATTGAAGAAGTAAACTTTTTCGAATTCTCTACCGGAAACTTTAAAACCCTTCCCAAAGAGGAGTGCGATTTTGGTTACCGAAACTCGGTATTCAAGCACACGCTCAAAAACCAGGTTTGCATTTGCTCTGTAACTTTTAAGCTCCTAAAAAAGCCCGAATTACAAACCCATTACGGAGCCATTGAGGCAGAGTTAGAACGATTGGAAATAAAAAATCCGGGACCAAAAGACGTAAGCCATGCCGTTATTAACATCCGCCAGAGCAAGCTTCCCAACCCAGCAGAATTGGGCAATGCCGGCAGCTTTTTTAAAAATCCGGTAGTAGAAAACTCCCTGGCCCAATCACTAAAAGAAAAATTCCCAGATATCCCGCAATACTCCGCTGGAGAAGGGCACACCAAAATTGCAGCCGGCTGGCTAATTGAAAAAGCAGGCTGGAAAG
>JBMYJC010000322.1:0-2934 GCA_049594055.1 Luteibaculum sp.
AAGAGCGAAAGGATCTTAGGGTAAACCAATTGGAAGAGGAATTAAAAGAGACTAAAGAATACCTGCAAAATACGGTTGAGGAATTAGAAACTTCCAACGAGGAATTACAGGCCACAAATGAAGAGCTGATTGCATCCAACGAAGAGTTGCAATCCACTAATGAAGAATTGCAAAGTGTTAACGAGGAGCTCTATTCAGTTAATACCGAATTTCAGAGTAAGGTTACCGAGATGATTGAGGCCAATGACGACCTCAATAACCTTTTACAGAGTACAGAGATTGGAACAATTTTCTTAGATAAAGATCTGAATATCAGGAAGTATACATCAGCAATAACAGAACAAATAAATGTTAGTGAAAACGATGTCGGACGTCCTATTTCAGATCTGAACAACAAACTGGTAAATGTAGATCTCGAGGGAGAAGCTAAATCCGTTTTGCGCAAGCTGGAAGTGATTGAACGAGAGGTAAGAAATAAGTCAAAAAATTTCTACCTGATGCGTATGATTCCTTACCGGAGCTCAGAGGATGTTATTGATGGAGTAGTTATAACCTTTGTAAATATTGATAAGCTTAGGTTAGTAGAAGAAAATTTAAAGGAAAAGAGCGAAAATTTAGAGCGAATTAATCAGGAGTTAGAACAAGTAGCTTTTGTCGCTACCCATGATTTGCGCGCACCGGTAATTAATTTGCAAGGTCTTTTAAACATCCTGGTAAAACGGCATAGTATTACTACCGGTGATGAGGTGCTTACACGCTTGGAAAATAATATACAGCGTATTCTTAATACGCTTGACGGTTTAATTGAGGTTGTTTCACTTCAAAAAGAGGAAGCCCAGCAATTAGATGATGTAGATTTAGAGGATGTACTTGAAAAGATTCTTACTGGTCTGGAGGGCGAAATATTAGGTCACAAGGCTAAAGTGAGTCTAAGCCTAAAAGCAAAAATAATTAAGGGAAGACGCAGAAACATAAAGAGTATACTTCAGAACCTCATTGCTAATAGCTTAAAGTACTCCTCGCCGGATCGTAAACCAGAGATAAATATCTCTAGTTATGTAAATAAGGAAAATGAGGCTGTCCTGGAAATTAAGGATAATGGTGTGGGCATTGAGGAGCGGCACTTAAAACAGGTTTTCCAGGCATTTAAAAGATTAACCTCGGATGGGGATGGACGCGGGATAGGCCTGTATCTAGTCAAATCTCAGACCGAAGCTATGGGCGGAGAAGTAGACCTTGTTAGTAAAGTAGGGGTGGGAACCACCTTTACCATAACCATTCCTAACCAAGATTAGCCTTTATGAAAGTTCTAATTGTGGAAGACGATGAAACCTACAAATTCATCCTGGATAATCTGCTCCCCGATTTTAATCAGGAAATAGATTTAATAGCCGCAGAAAGTGGTGAGGATGCAATTGAACTGGTTAATGAACACATGGATTCCCTGGATGTGATTGTAGTGGATTTACATTTGAGTGATGGCCCCGCTTGGAAGCTTTTGGATCACATCAGTGATTTGAAGGAGACTTTAAACCCGGAATTGATTGTGTTAACCACCTCAGTAGAGATTACAGGCAAGGCCAGCACCAAGGCAAAAAATTATGATGTGGTGAGAGAATATATCCCAAAACCAATCTCCATTGATTTGGTTTCAAAATACTTCGTCCGAGATTAAGGGGATTGAATCTATATCCAGGAAAATTGAAAATGAAAAAGTCCATCGAGTTGATGGACTTTTTTTGTGGAGCCGGAGGGTTTCGAACCCTCGTCCAAACAAGGAACAATAAAGCTTTCTACATGCTTATTTGGATATTAATTTTCGATTTTAGGCTGGTATCCAACAACCTACCTAAAACTTAGTCTGTAAGGTTTCGCTTGAGCGTCCAGACAACGTTCAAACTATTCTGCTTAAATGAAACCCCATATATTGATTGCAACAGAAAAACAATCAACGGGATCCTCGTCCTGCTCTACTGTTCTTCAAGCTAGGATTAAGCTATAATCGTCTTATGACAGATTATGCTGCGAGAGCATAGTTGTTTTCGCCGTTTAAAGCGTTGCATATTGAGATTTACGAGCCAACATACAAAGCTCGACATGCTTACCCTACCGTTTCAACTCGCTGTCAAAACCGGTCGGCCCCTCAAAGAACTTATTTGCAAAGGTACAGATTTGCTTGGCCTGTTTTAACTTCGGAAAATGGAAGGAACGTTAAATGCTTTGTGCCTGAGGGCTAATTTGGGAAATCTCATAACCTATGAAGCTGTTAGCGGTGGAAGCATCAATCAAGCCTATAAGGTAAAATGTGATAAGGGAACATTTTTTCTTAAATACAATCCAAGCGCGCCTGAAGACTTTTTTAACTGTGAGGCAAAGGGCTTAAAGGCTCTTGGAAAGCACCTTTCTACGCCAAAAATTATTTTCATTGACCAGGATTTCCTCGTTTTGTCTTATTTACAACTTGGCGCCTTGGGTAATCAGACTCAAGCCAGAGCAGGGGAGCAATTAGCGGAACTTCATAAACAGGAGTCGCAATTCTTTGGTTGGACAAATAACAATTACATAGGAAGCCTTCCACAGAAAAATAAAAAATTGGAATCTGGCCGTGGCTTTTACGGTCGATACCGATTTATGCCCCTGGTGAAATCTTGTTTTGAATTGGGAGCCTTAAGTCCAGCCGACTTAAAAAATGCAGAAAAAGTGATGCAAAATCTGTATCAAATTTTTCCTGACGAAAAAGCAGTTTTACTGCACGGGGATTTGTGGAGTGGCAATATAGGTGAGGCAAATGGCCAGGTTTATTTTTTTGATCCCGCTATCTACTATGGGTATCGAGAGACAGATTTAGCAATGACTCGTCTTTTTGGTGGGTTTTCCTCCCGGTTTTATCAGGCCTACCAAAGTAGCTACCCCTTAAGTCCCGGTTGGGAGGAC
>JBMYJC010000323.1:0-1242 GCA_049594055.1 Luteibaculum sp.
AAGTGCTAAGCGGATTGGCCGAGCTTATTGGTCAGCCGGATAAATTGGTGGATTTTACCGTGGCGCTGGATAAACTGGATAAAATTGGCAAGGAAAAGGTACTGGAGGAAATGATCCAACGCGGCATCCAACCCGAAAAGCTCCAAAAAGTAGATGCAATTTTCTCGCTTCCCAGCGATAATAAGAGTCGTTTGGAAACGATGAAAAGCCTGCTAAAAGATTCTGCAATTGGACTTAAAGGAATAGAAGAGTTAGAGTTTATTGTAAACAACGCATTGGAGGCGGGAATTGAAAAGGCAGAGATTGCCTTGGATTTTACCCTGGCTCGAGGTTTAGATTACTATACCGGAGCAATATTTGAAGTGGCAGCAAATCAGGTGGAAATGGGCAGCATTTGCGGGGGAGGAAGATACGCAGACCTTACGGGTGTATTTGGTTTAAAAGACCTTCCTGGTGTGGGTATTTCTTTTGGGGCTGATCGTATTTACGATGTAATGGAAAGCCTTAACCTCTTTCCCCAAGACGCGGAAGAGCACCTCAAGGTTTTAGTTTGCCAATTGGATGAAAAACACGCATCCAAAAACTTTCTTTTGACTCAAAAGCTTCGCAAAGAAGGCATTCCAGCGGATATGTATCCAGAAAGCGCCAAGTTGAAGAAGCAGATGAAATACGCAGATGCCAATCAAATTCCCTTTGTTATCCTGGCCGGAGAAAGCGAGTGGGAGAGCGGAGCGCTGAGCCTTAAAAACATGCGCAGCGGAGAACAACATAGCTACACTTATAACGATCTAATAAAAGCCCTGAAATAGTGAGTAATACCTTTGTAATCCATCCATCCCCATATTCAATAGATGCAATTGTTCAAGGTTTAGATTTACCGCTTAGTCTTTCAGCGGAGTCCAGGCAAGCCATAATAAAAGGTAGAGACTTCCTTGAGAAGAAAATAGCAGAGGCCGATGCACCTATTTATGGAATAAACACCGGTTTTGGAAGCTTGTGCAATACCCCTATTGGTCCAGATATGCTGGCACAATTGCAAGTAAATTTGGTGAAATCTCATGCTTGCGGAGTAGGCCAAGCCATTGATAAACGCATATCCAAATTGATTTTCCTTTTAAAAATTATAGGATTAAGCAATTTCTTGGTGCAGAAAAGAAATATTCACTTATCTGTCTCCATAACAAGCAAAATAGTGATCCCTAAACAATTACAAAGACGTATTGTACAGGTATCACGATACTT
>JBMYJC010000323.1:1252-2934 GCA_049594055.1 Luteibaculum sp.
GTTATATACGAATACGGTTCTTTAGGAGCCAGCGGAGATTTGGCCCCCTTGGCGCATTTGGCGCTCGTACTTATTGGAGAAGGGGAAGTTTGGGAGGATGATAGCATTAAAAGCGCTGAGCAATGGTATAAAAAAGAGGGCCTGGAAGCCATCCAATTAAAATCCAAAGAAGGCATATCCTTACTCAATGGAACTCAATTCATGAGCGCTTTTGGCTTGTGGAATGTTTATATGTTGGATAAAATACTGGGAATTGCCAACCATTGCGCAGCCATTTCCCTGGAAGCCTTTTCGGGCAGCATAGATCCATTTAGACAAGAATTGCACGAACTGAGAAACAGCGAAGGTCAAATAGCCGTAGCAAAGCACATTTGCGAAATACTGGCTGGAAGCAAACAGTTGGCTAAGAAAAAAAGCTATGTACAGGATCCCTACAGCTTTAGGTGTGTTCCTCAGGTTCACGGTGCATCCTGGACGGCTTTGCAACATGTAAAAAGCATTGTAGAAAACGAGATTAATGCCGTTACCGATAATCCCACTTTGCTATTTAAAGAGAATGTGGTTGTTAGCGGGGGCAATTTTCATGGTCAGCCTTTGGCTTTGGCCTATGAATATGCTTGCATGGCCACAGCAGAGTTGGGGTCTATTTCAGAGCGCAGGATATATAAATTATTATCTGGAGAAAGAGGCTTGCCTGCATTTTTGGTAGATGAACCAGGAATAAATTCCGGTTTTATGATTCCCCAATACACGGCAGCATCTCTGGTAAACAGGAACAAACAACTCTGCGCTCCCAATGTTACAGATACCATAGATTCTTCTAATGGGCAGGAGGATCATGTAAGCATGGGCGCTAATGTGGCCAGTAAATGGAAGCAAATTGTGGATAATGTAATCCAAATATTAGCTATTGAAATGTTAACGGCTAATCAGGCGCTGGAATTCACTGATTCTGAGTTGTCTAGCGATAAGGTACATCTCCTCCACGTACAATACAGGAAGGAAATACCTTTTATAAAACAGGATCAAATATTACATCATTACATAAAAAAAAGCTTAAAATTTATCCATGAACATTTTGATTTATATATTTGAGGCCCTTTTGTAACCCCAAAAAAATTAAATCATGGATAAAAGTAGTGTAGTGCATTTCCTTCGTATTCAAGAAGTACAGTTGGAAAACCAGTTAAAAGCGCTGAGACAAACAATGGCTTTAATAGAAGGTAACCAAAATGGTTATGATAGTCATGTTTCTTTATCAGAAAGAGTAGAGCCTGCTAAAACCGCCACTGCTTCGGCACCAGTTCAAGCTGTGCAGGAAGAAGAAAAAGAGGCGGCACCCAAAGGGCCAAAGAACAAATTGGTTGGTAAGGCCGAGGTTAACGGTCGTAAAGTTCGTCCGGTAAAACTTCCAAAAAGCTACGATAGCAATTTAAGCTACACTAGAAAACTAGCTTATTTGTTGGCAGAGAAAGGTCCACAAACCTCACAAGATCTAATTAAAGAGGTAGAGAAACTAGAGCCTAGCGAGGATAAAGATAAAATTGCTCGCAGTGTAACCATTACCGCTTCTGCTATGTTTAGAAAAGGATTGGTAAAGGCTAAAAGAAAAGGTAGAGCCTATTTATATTCTATATAATTCTGGCTTTACCAAAAAGGCTTGAACCCAAATTATGCAATAG
>JBMYJC010000324.1:0-2928 GCA_049594055.1 Luteibaculum sp.
GTTTATGAGTTTATGAGTTTATGGGTTTATGGGTTTATGGGTTTATGGGTTTATGAGCTTAGAGGGGTTAGGGGGTAAAAGCTTACTTTTTGTAGGACCATTTGTTAAATGCTTCACGCTGCGCTCTGGAAGGGTTTTCTAAACGCTGTACCGTATAGTCTTTGTAAAAAACCCGTTCACTAGCGTTTAGCAAGGTCTTTTTAACCATTCCATTGCGTTGTACCGTAAATTCAAGGGTGTCGTTCTGAAAAAACTCCATCCATTTCACAAAGTCGTCCTGGGCTTGCACGTTGTTTAACAGCAACATCTGGTCGCCCACATACAAGCCCATAGTTTCTGCTGGACTTCCTGGATATATAGCTGTTATCTCCCAGCGGTCATGGCTATTCTTTGTCATTTTAAATCCAAGGTGGGCTTCATTAAACTGCCGCGAAGGTTTAGCAATATATTCTATCCCCAGGTAATCAAAAGCCTCATCCAATGGTTGGTGGAAATCTCCGGTTCCAGCAACATATTGGTTGTATAACTCCTTAATTTTCTTTCCGCCAAAGTCTTTTAGCACCTTCCAGTAATCTTCCTCGCTAACCCCCAGCCCTTTTAGGTAATAATCGCTGTACAGGGTTTCCATTACATCGTGCAAGGATTTTTCTCCTTTGTGTTTGGAGCGAATGATGCAGTCTGCAAAAAAGCTAATCAAGGCGCCTTCGTTATAGATACTCACCTTGCGATTAGGAATTCCTCGCTCGTAACCATCCAACCAGGTATCAAAAGAACTTTCTGCAACCGACAGATTAAAGCGACCAAAATTGTTGAAATGGCGATCCAAAAATTTATCGAACTCGTCTGCCAACTGATTAAACTTCCAAACACCACTTTGGAACAATAGCAGATTGCCCATGTAAGTGGTTACCCCCTCACAGAGATAACCTAACCTGGAATAGCTCTCCTTGTTGTAGTTGTATGGCCAAAATTCAATGGGCCGAATGCTTTTAACATTCCAGGCATGGTATAATTCATGGCAAGAAATGGATAGAAACTCATCGTAATCTGAAGTAAAAATGGAATGCCCCGGACCTAATGCTATAACCGTGCTTTCCAAATGCTCTACCCCGTGGTGGAAGGAGTTGGGCATTCCAAAAAAGAGAAAATGATAATCTTTAAAAGGTGCCTCTGGAAATAGGTTTAGGGTAAAAGCGATAAACTTTTTGAAATCGCGAAGGAGTTTCTCCTGCTGCACCTGCACATATCCCCAGAAGTGCATGTGAAAGTTTAGTCCCTTTACTTCCAAACTGTGCGTTTCTACGCGGCTCGCATAGAAAAAAGGGGTATCTGCTAAATGATGGAAATTGCTGAACTGATAGGCTCCCCCCTCGCTTTTTGGCAGGGCACCGAAGGGCCTTAAGTTCTCCTCGGTACTAACGCTTAAAGTACAAGGCTCATCTTCACGGCCCTTGGCATACAAGGACAGGTTCACTGGGTTTACGTATAAAAAGCCTTTATCCACATAGGAAGATCCGGCATTTAAGTCGGCAGCGTAGTAATTGTAGGAGACCTTTATTTCTTTGGCCCCTTTGGTGTCTACCAACCAGTCATGAGAAGTCTCCTTATGGAAATCCAGCTTTTTACCTTCCTCGTTGTACACATGAAATTCCTGGATGTTTTTCGCAAAATTCCCGCGCTCATACCTACCCGGACGCCAAAATGGCAAGGTCAACAGCTGTTGTTTTGGATGGGGATTTGGGAGGCTAAACTCCACGTGAATAAAATGCCTGGTTGGAATTTGGTAGCTGTAAGAATAATGCATCAATACTTTGTCTGTTAAGGATTTCAGAACTTCCGACTAATTTATATTTTATTACTTTCGCCCCAAATCTACACGCTTATTTCTACTAAAGATATGAACTACGACATCATCGTTTTAGGGAGTGGTCCCGGAGGATACGTAGCTGCTATTCGCGCTGCACAGTTAGGATTAAAAACCGCCATTGTTGAGCGTGAATCGCTAGGTGGTATCTGTTTAAATTGGGGCTGTATTCCCACAAAAGCACTTTTAAAAAGTGCTCAGGTATTTGATTATATCAACCATGCCGAAGACTTTGGGATAAGCGTTGGCAATGCAAAAGCCGATTTTGATGCCATGATAAAAAGAAGTCGTGGCGTAGCCGATGGCATGAGCAAAGGCATCCAGTTCCTCATGAAAAAGAATAAGATTGAGGTGATTATGGGTACCGGAAAGCTTAAAAAAGGCAAGCAGCTTGACGTTACCGATGAAAAAGGAAATACAACTACCTATTCCGCAAAACATATTATCATAGCTACTGGTGCTCGCTCTCGTGAGCTTCCCAACCTAAAACAGGATGGAAAAACCGTATTCGGTTACCGCGAAGCCATGACCCTTCCTAAGCAGCCTAAAAAATTGGTTGTTGTTGGATCTGGAGCTATTGGCGTTGAATTCGCCTTCTTTTACAATAGTCTGGGAACTGAGGTTACTATAGTAGAGTACCTTCCAAACATTGTTCCTTTAGAAGACCAAGAAGTTTCTAAGGCGCTGGAAAGAAGCTTTAAAAAGGCGGGAATTAAAATAATGACCAACAGCTCCGTGGAAAAAGTGGAGAATAATGGTGGAAACTGCAAGGTTCTGGTAAAAACCAAAAAGGGTGAAGAAACCCTCGAGGCGGATGCCGTTCTATCTGCAGTTGGAGTTGCTGCAAACATTGAAAACATTGGATTAGAAGATGTTGGAATTGCTACCGACAAGGGCAAAATTTTAACCAACGATTTCTATGAAACTAACATACCTGGATACTACGCCATTGGGGATGTAATACCTGGACCTGCACTAGCACACGTTGCTTCAGCCGAAGGAATTACTTGTGTAGAAAAGATTGCTGGCATGAAACCCGAAAAAATCGATTACAAAAACATTCC
>JBMYJC010000325.1:0-2906 GCA_049594055.1 Luteibaculum sp.
AAACATGAACTATTACAGGGACGGCTGCCAGATTTTATTGAGGCAATGGCTTTTATATCCACAATACTCAACATAGGATTGCTGGGGCTTTCCAACCAAATGAGTTTTGTTTGCTCCGAAATCAGCGGACGTATTTTCTCAGGTTCGCTAAAACTGGTAAAGTGAAATTTAATTCCAAGCGGCTCAAACACCGTTTTAAAAATGCGATAGGTGCCTCCGTATAAATCGTTAGTTGCAATTACTTCATCACCTGGCTTTAGAGTTCTTAGCAGGCAATCTGTAGCGGCCATTCCGCTTGCAAAAATGGCGGCATAGGCAGCATTTTCCAGTGCGGCAATGTTTTTTTCTAAGGCCGATCGTGTTGGATTTTGAGATCTGGAATACTGGTATCCTTTGTGTTTTCCAACTGCCTCCTGAACATAGGTTGAGCTTTGGAAAACAGGTGTCATTATAGCACCTGTAGATGGATCGGGTTCTACGCCAGCGTGGATTGCCTTAGTTCCAAATCTATACTTGTTGCTCATGCGCTAGATTTAAGTTTTTGGTACTGGAAGTTCGCGAAAACCATCTTGGTAGAATAATGGCCCCGAGGAATAGATAGGGGTAATAAGTAAAAATTCGCCAAAGGAGGGCCATTACTGCAGTGAGTCCAAGTGGGGAGAATTCCTCCAGGAAACCCGAAAAAGCCAATTCGGCAACACCGCTGCTACCTGGGGTGGGCGAGATTAACATGATAACCCACATTACCAGCTGTCTCCCGTACACTAATAAATGATTTCCTACTGGTGTAAAAGCAAGCAGTAAAAAGTTGACTACCCAATAGCGCGCTGTCCATGACAGAAAAGTGGCTAAAAAAGCTTTGATCCAAAAGATGGGTTTTTCAT
This sequence comes from Luteibaculum sp., assembly GCA_049594055.1. GTDB lineage: Bacteria > Bacteroidota > Bacteroidia > Flavobacteriales_D > Luteibaculaceae > Luteibaculum. The sequence goes on from JBMYJC010000325.1 coordinate 885, forward strand.
CCTTGAGAATGGCACTGGTATTCATGATGTCGTTTCCAATCTGAATAATTTTATAGCGCCATTTTTTAAGTAAGCGCACATTAAAAATTCTGAGCAGCCAGTATTTTAAGCTTCTTGGTGCAATAAAAATTCCAATTAAAATGATGCTGGTTAGCAGCATGATAAAGATGTAGCCCGCCCAAAAAATACCTCGCGTACCAAAAGTGATTCCTAGGATTTCTTTTTGGAGATCAATAGGAAATAGCTCCTGTGTGCCAATCAGTAGGATGATAAGCGGCACCATAATGATGTAAAAGAGTTCATCCAACAAGGCGGTAACCATCACAATGGCGGTGCTTCTTCCAACAGAAATCCCCTCGCGATTAAGAATGTAAATGGCTACACCACTTCCACCCACAACAGACGGTGTTATAGCAGAGGCAAATTCCCATAACATAATGGATCCAAAAGAAGATCGCCAGGAAAGATCGCCATGGCTTAACACCCGCAAGCGATACATGTAACCAATATCCCTGAACACAACCATGAGCAAGGCGACAAACAACCATAAGACCGATTGATAGTTAAAAGTGGTGTTGGCCAGAATTTCTCGGTTGTTGGCTAATTGATAAGTGCCTTCCTCCCCAGGCTGGGCCAACCTAAAATCGGCTGGATTGTGGTGATCTACAATATCGTTTCCGTTGGCATCTATCCACACATATTCACCTCCTACCTGGTAGGCAAATGTTGCTTCATTCAAATTGTTGTAAAGCATCCAACCCGCAACAAACACTCCAATTAGCACTGGAATTAGAATCCGTTTCAGGCTAAATTTTTTGCGTATTTGGGCTTCCTGTTGATCCATGTAATGCCGGGGGCTAAATTACTACTTTTGATGAGCCTTTATGTTCGTAAAACATGCGTAAAATATACTATTTGGGAACGTGCAGCACTTGTAAGCGCATAATTAAGGAACTCGCCTTGAATGACGAATTTTTAATGCGAGAAATTAAGAGCAATCCTATAAGCAACAAAGAATTAGAAGAGATGCACAAACTTTCTGGCTCCTACGAGAGTTTGTTTAGCCGAAAAGCCATGAAATACCGTGTAATGGGTCTTCACGAAAAACAGTTACAAGAGGCAGATTACATGCAATTAATATTGGAGGAATACACCTTTCTTAAACGTCCTGTTATTCTCATTGATGGAGAAATATTTATAGGAAATTCTAAGGCAACAGTGGCTGCAGCAAAATCCAAGCTGGCCAATGTCTAATCGCCAACTCTCCATTGCCGGGTTATTCCTGGTTAACCTAATTTACGGAGCAAACTATATCATTGCCAAGGGCTTAATGCCCGATTTAATTGGGCCAAGTGGATTTATACTCATTCGTGTCGGGGTAAGCTCGGTTTTATTTTGGTTTTTAATCTTGGTTCTGCGATTGGGAACCATTGAGAAAAAAGATGTTCCCAGGGCATTGTTATGTGGTTTTTTCGGGGTGGCCGCCAATCAATTGTTGTTCTTTAATGGCCTCAGTTTAACCTCGCCTATTAATGCCTCTATCTTAATGACTTCAGGGCCTTTTCTCGTGCTTTTTTTAGCCGCTTTGTTGTTGAAAGAGAAGCTGGTTCCGCGAAAGATATTGGGAATTATTTTGGGGGCAAGTGGCGCCATACTGCTCATTTTAGCAAAAGATAGTGGTAAAGCAGTGGCTTCCTCGGTTTTAGGTGATGCGCTAGTTTTTATAAATGCCGCCTGTTATGCTACTTACTTGGTTTTAGTAACTCCCCTCATGCGGAAATACGGAGCCCTTAAGGTAATTGGCCATGTTTTCAGTTTGGGGCTTCTGTTTGTTATTCCTTTTGGATGGAATCAGTTCTGGGAGATTGATTGGAGCCTTTTAAACAGCAATAATTGGTCCTCTCTGGTTTTTGTGGTTATTGGAACCACCTTTGTAGTTTACCTCATTAACGCTTTTACCTTGCGGCATGTGAGTCCTACGGTTACAGGTAGCTTTATTTATCTACAACCCTTTTTTGCTAC
>JBMYJC010000326.1:0-2900 GCA_049594055.1 Luteibaculum sp.
ATTTTTTCCAGGCAAATAAAAATGCGAGGAATATTCTCCTCGCATATTCTGTGAATGATTTGCTGTTTAGTAAGATCTAGAAGGATCAAACGCTATAATTAGGCAATTACGTTTACGATGATCTGAATGATTGCCGCACGGTCGTTGGCATCAAAAGCAGAAATCAACATCGGGTAGCTTCCTGGAGCAAGAGTCACAGGAATAAGAATGGGTAGAGGCTGTCCAATATCGTTTGTGAAGTTGTCAAAGTTGAAAATCGTGTTGTTTCCTTCTGGAAGGAGTTTATCAATACGTAAAACCGATTCTGTGCTGGTGATTAATTCTACGCGGATTCTACTTAAATCCACATTGGCATACGCTTCACCATCTATCTCAATTTCATTTCCTCGGGTGATGGTAATTTGGTTGTTTATTAGAGCGGGAGTGGTATTAAAAATAACCAGGTCTGGTCTAGAGCCCACCTCATTATCCTGATAAACGAAGTTTACATATCGCTTAAAGGAAAGGTTTCCAGCCTTGTCTGCAGCTTCAAATTCCAAACGATAGGATCCGCTGGCTAAACCATTCACAATAGGAATAACATCCGTGCCATTTTCCTTTGTTCCATCCAAAGAAAAAATGTTGGTGTACTGGATATCACTGGATGTGCGGATGGGTTCTTTTTCTCCAAAATAGCCCTTAAAACAAGTAACAGAAAGCTTGTTTAGCTCCTCGTTATCGGATAAATCAAAGTTGTAACGCAACTCTGCAGCACCTCGGGTTACTACCGCATTGTTAAACCCATTCATGTTTACATTATTAATGTTTGGGCGGATGTTATCAGTCTTCTTACATCCAATAAATAGTAACACGGTTAAGACTAGGAGTGATGCTCTCATTTTTGATGGTTTGGTGGCGAAAATAGTTAATTGTTAAACATAACGGGATGAGACAAAGAGAGCTTTGTACCCACAGGACTGTTAACAGCAATAATAAGCTCTCCAGCTCCAGCTGGACCTGAAAATGGGATATAGCCTAACTGGTCTAAACGCACACTATCGGTAAGGTTAAAACTAACACCGCCAATTCTGTTTGGCAGTTGGTATGAATCTAGGGCCTGTAAATGGTAAAAATCTATGCTGGATAAACTGTCTGGGATATAAATCCAGAATTTTTTAAAAAGCAAAGAGTCGTTCGCTGCAAATTGCCAGGGTTCGGAACGATTTATTTCTAGAGCGTGTGGCGCCAAAATTTCTGCATTTAAGTCCTGTGGATTTCTTCTCAGATAGAATAGTTGCTTTACTTCTGCAGAAAGCCCTTTATTGTCACCAGCTTTTCCTACTACTTCGTAAAACCCCGCTGGGTTTTCAAATCCAAATGGATTGGGTACAATGGTGGATTCTGTTGGAGGATCCACAGTTACATGGGTTTGGGCTAAATGATAGACCTCCTTTTCCAAATTATTACTGACCATGGAAAAGTAGGTGATGGAATGATAGGTATTGATGTTAGTGGCTTCATTATCCGAGGCTTCAAACACCATCAAGTTTTCAGGGCCTTCCAATTCAGCTTCCAAATAGGGGTAGGTAATTTGAACCTGAATTTGCGGGGGCAGTTTATCCTGCTTCTTACAAGCTTTATTTATTGGAATTATTAGGGAAAGAATCCCCAATAATTTGCACCAATTCCTGATCGATTTTTCCATTGCTTGCAATTATTTCTTCTCCAAACAGCATGTTTTTTCCGCCCTTAAAGTCGCAAACTTTTCCCCCCGCTTCTTGCACAATAATTATTCCTGCTGCAACATCCCAAGGGTTTAGTCCATACTCATAAAAGGCTTCAAATCGCCCACAAGCCACATAAGCCAGATCTATTGCGGCAGAGCCCAAGCGTCTAATTCCGCGGCTCTTGTGCATGAGTTCTTGAAGTAGTTTCAAATATTCGCTCTCGCGCTCAAAATCATCATAAGGAAAACCAGTGGCCAAAAGGGAATCATTGAGCGCATCGGTTTTAGAAACTTCTATGGGGCGACTGTTTAAATAGGCACCACCGCCTTTATAGGCCGAGAAGAGTTCTTCATTAATGGGGTTGTAAATAACCCCCAAGATTACCTCATTCTTAAATGCCAAGCCGATGCTAATGCAAAATATGGGCAATCCATGAACAAAATTGGTGGTTCCATCAATGGGGTCAATAATCCACTGATAATCTGCTGTAGCTCGCGATATGCTGTCTTCTTCAGCTATAAATCCCGCCTCAGGCAAAAGCGCACCCAGATGCTCTATTAATTTTTCCTCTGTCTTTTTGTCAATCTCCGTAACCAGGTTGTTGTAAGACTTGGTTTCGATGATAAAATTGCGGTTTATAGCGGCTTCCTCAATGATCTCGCCCACTTTGCGTGTTACAAATTCCACTTTTCCCAGTAAGCTGTGCAGCTCTATTTTTTTCATGAAGCCGTTTTTAGATTGCTTTTGCTCGCAAATTCTTCGGTTAGGTAGATGCCGTCCGAATTTATTTCAGTAAGGGTAACCTCACTAATTTTATTTAGGTAATCAGCCTGGAAAGGTGCGCAAACACGAATGTAATTGTCTGTATATCCCTGCATTAGCCCATTATGCTCGTCTTTCTCCCAGAGCACCGCTCGTTTATGTCCCGCCTGCTCTTTGTAAAAAGCGCGTTGCAATTTGGTGCTTAAAATGTTCAGTTGTCGGGTTCTTACATAGCGCACTTCTTTGGGTATAACATCCTCCTTGCGGAGAGCCGTGGTATTTGCCCTCTCGGAATAGGTAAAAACATGTAGGTAGGAAACACCTAGGTCTTTTAGAAAGTTATAGGTACTCTCAAATTCTTTTTCTCCTTCCCCCGGAAAACCAACAATTACATCCACCCCGATGCAACAGTTGGGAATAATTTCCTGGATC
>JBMYJC010000327.1:0-346 GCA_049594055.1 Luteibaculum sp.
CAGTATCACATATCCAGGAATTGCCGCGTTGGCCTCGGCCATTTTGCTGGTTATATGACACAATGGCTGCATTATTAGAGAAATTGTGCTCTTCCAACAAAGTGGCAGCAAAATTGTTAGTAGAGTCTACCTTGGGAAGGAAATACAATGCTTGCAACGGAAAACAACATTTTTTTACAAAAATACCCGAAAGCAGCACGCAACTCTGCTGTACTTTTCAAGTTTAACTACATTTAAACCGCAAATATATAGACGCTTTAATGCCGCAATCCAACGTTAAAAAGTTGCCGCAACTTGTACAAGTAGCCATCAAAGGAATACAGGAAGTTAAGGGAAACGACATTGT
>JBMYJC010000327.1:356-2897 GCA_049594055.1 Luteibaculum sp.
TTGTTTACATAGATCTTAGAAATTTACCCCAACGCTGCTGCGATTACTTTTTAATTGCGCATGGGGATTCAAGCACACAAGTATCTGCCATTGCAGGATCGGTAGAAAAGGAAACCTCCACCCAGCTAAAAGAAAAGCCAATGCACCGAGAAGGAATAGCCAATGCAGAATGGGCTTTATTGGATTATGGTGATCTTGTGGTGCATATATTTTATCGCGACAAGCGCGAACATTATAACATAGAAGGCCTTTGGGCTGATGGAGATACATATAGAATAGAGGAAGAAGTTGCAATAGCTTATGGCAAATAAAAAAGACGGAGACAAAGACCAATATAAAAAGGTAAAGCAGCGCTTTACCCCTCCCAATAAAGGTAAGAGTAATGGGAATGGGCCAAAAAAGCCCTTCAATTTTTACTGGATTTATGCAGTAGTGTTGGTGGTGCTTATTTCGGTAAACCTCTTCAATATGAGCAGTGGATTAGTATCCACTACCTATGGAGAGTTTATTGAAATGGCAGAAAGTGGAGATGTTAAAAAGATTGTCATTTACAATGAAAAAATCGCTGAGGTAACCCTTACTTCAGATGCATTGAAGAGTGATAAGTACGAGAAAAAGGTAAAACCCCCTTTAATTGGAGGGGTAAATACCGGACCACATTTCACTTTTAACCTTCCAGCAGGAAAGGATCAATTCTCTGAGCAGCTTGAAAGGTTTAGAAAAGAAAGTGGCCTAACAGTAGATTACCAGAGTAGAGAGAACTGGGGACAAGAGCTTATTCAATGGTTACTATTCCTAGCTATCATTATTGCATTCTGGGTAATAATAATGCGCCGTGTATCGGGTGGTGGCGGACCTGGTGGGCAAATTTTCAACTTCGGAAAAAGTAAAGCCCAGCTCTTCGAAAAAGGAAAAAGTACTAACGTAACATTTGCGGATGTTGCCGGCTTGGAAGAAGCTAAAGAAGAGATCCAGGAGATTGTAGAATTCCTTAAAAACCCTAAGAAATACACGGATTTAGGGGCTAAAATACCTAAAGGTGCTTTACTTGTAGGACCTCCGGGAACCGGTAAAACCTTGCTTGCTAAGGCAGTAGCGGGAGAAGCTAAAGTTCCGTTTTTCTCACTGTCCGGTTCGGATTTCGTTGAAATGTTTGTTGGAGTAGGTGCCAGTAGAGTTAGGGATCTGTTTAAACAAGCCAAAGAGAAAGCGCCTTGCATCATTTTTATTGATGAAATTGATGCCATTGGTCGTGCCAGAGGCAAGAATGTAAACATCGGCTCTAACGATGAGCGCGAGAACACCTTGAACCAGTTACTCACCGAGATGGATGGATTTGGAACCAACTCGGGGGTTATTATACTAGCAGCAACCAACCGGGCAGACGTATTAGATAGAGCACTTTTACGTGCCGGAAGGTTTGATAGGCAGATTTATGTGGATATGCCCGATCTTAACGAGCGCAAGGCCATATTTAAGGTACATGTTCGCCCACTTAAGATAGCAGAAGATTTAGATGTAAACTTCTTAGCAAAACAAACCCCAGGTTTCTCGGGTGCTGATATTGCCAATGTTTGTAATGAAGCAGCGCTTATTGCCGCAAGAAGAAATAAAAAGACGGTAGATAAAAACGACTTTTTGGATGCCGTTGACCGAATTGTTGGTGGACTAGAAAAGAAAAACAAAATAATTACACCAAAGGAGAAGGAAACCATTGCATATCACGAAGCGGGTCATGCCACGGTTAGCTGGTTATTGGAACACGCATCTCCACTGGTAAAAGTTACTATCGTTCCCAGAGGACAGAGCTTAGGTGCCGCCTGGTATTTGCCAGAAGAGCGTCAAATTACAACGCGAGCGCAAATCCAGGACGAAATGGCAGCCGCCTTGGGTGGAAGAGCATCGGAAGAGATCATTTTTAATGAGGTTTCTACAGGAGCACTTTCCGACTTGGAAAAGGTAACCAAGCAAGCTTACGCCATGGTTCAGATCTACGGTCTGAATGAAAAGATTGGAAACATCTCCTTTTACGATCGCCAGCAAGAGCACCAATTTCAAAAGCCCTACTCAGAAGAGACTGCTAAAACCATCGATCATGAGGCACACCTTATTGTTGAGGAGCAGTATAAAAGAGCAAAGAAAATCTTGAGTGAACACAAAGATAAGCTCGAGCTTTTGGCGAAAAAGCTTTTGGAAAAAGAGGTGATTTTTAAGGAGGATCTGGAAGAAATTTTCGGGAAAAGACCTTGGAAGGATAACCAGGAAGAGGTGACCGAAGATAAGGTTGTGACCTTGAATAATGAGGGCGATTCCATTCCAGAGAATAAGCAGGCAGATTCCGAAACAGAGGTTAAAAAAAGCCCTAAAAAGGCCAAAAACGAAAAGGACTCAAACAACGGAAAGAAAAAACCGGAGAACAGCGAAGCCTAATGAACGATAATCATGCAGAGGTTAAGCGCTTTACCAATTTGCCACGTGCACATTTGGCGAAAGCCTTACTGCATGAGAACAACATTGAGGCCATAATTTTAAATCAACAGG
>JBMYJC010000328.1:0-2879 GCA_049594055.1 Luteibaculum sp.
CACACAGGCGATTTTTCTATGTTTCGCATTTATGCAGATGCAAATAACGAACCAGCAGAATACAGCCCGAGCAATGTCCCCTTTAAACCAAAAAAGTACTTACCTATATCTATGCAGGGCAGCGATGATGGCGATTTTGCCATGGTTTACGGATTTCCAGGTAGAACAGAGCATTTTTTAAGTTCCAGCGAAGTAGAGTTTGTAACCGAGGAATTGAACCCTATGCGCATTAGCATGCGCGATGCCAGCCTTGAGGTGATTAACGAGGCTATGTTAAGTTCTGATAAACTGCGTATCCAGTACGCGGCAAAACAATCTGGCGTGAGCAATGCATGGAAAAAATGGCGTGGTCAAAGCCGGGGTTTACGCATGTTTAATGCGGTAGACAAGAAAAAGGCCTTTGAGGAGGAATACGTGAAACGGGCAAAAAAGGCAGGTAAAGAGAACTATGTTGAGGCCTTAAATAAGCTGCTCAGTTTTCACGAGGATTTTAAGCAATGGGAATCGGCACGAGCCAATTTTATTGAATTGGTTTATGTAGGCTCCGAGCTGCTTCGTTTTGCTTACGATTACCAAAAACTAGTTGAGTTATCGAATAGCGATGCAGCCGATACGCTGTTACAGCAGGAAAAGGAAAAACTGCTAGGTGCTTCTAAAGGACATTTTAAAGATTACAATGCAGAGGTTGATAAGCAGATTTTATTGGCTCAGCTGCCTTTGTACAAAAAACATATGCCGGTTGAATTCCAGGTGGGATGGGCAAAATTTACTTCAGAAGGAGAAATGACAAAATGGGTAAACAAACTCTACGATAAAACCATTTTTACGAAGGAAGAAGAATTGCAAAAAATCTTGGCCTCTGCTGGAGATAATGGTGTGAAAAAAATTGAGAAGGATCAAGCATTTAAGGCCATGAAGGAGCTGTATAGCACCTATTTTGGGAAAATAGCTCCAGAATATCAGGTGAAATCTGCAGAAAAAGAGGCGCTGATGAAACTCTATGTAGAGGGAATTTTGGATCTATTTCCCGAAATTGACCATTGGCCAGATGCTAATTCCACTTTACGACTTAGCTATGGTAAAGTGGAGGGGTCTCAGCCAACAGATGCGGTTATTTACGAGCCGCAAACGACAAGCGGTGGGATTTTAGCTAAATACATTCCAGGAGATAGAGATTTTGACCTTCCCAACGAACTTATAGAATTGTTAGAGGAAAGAGACTTTGGCCCCTATGCCAATAAGGATGATGAATTGGTGGTATGTTTTACTTCCAGTAACCATACTTCGGGAGGAAATTCTGGAAGCCCTGTTATTAATGGCAAGGGCGAGTTAATTGGATTAAATTTCGACCGCAGTTGGGAGTCAACTATGAGTGACATCATGTTTGATCCGGACATCTGCAGGAATATAGCTGTAGATATGCGCTACATCTTGTTTATTGTTGACAAATATGCCCAGGCTGGACATTTGATTGACGAGATGGAATTAGTAAGTTCGGCTAAGAAATAAGAGACTTTAACCTAGACTATAAAACCTATGTGGGAAGAAAAAAAACACTATCTGGAACGCGTTATCGTATTCAATAATTTTAGCGAGGCCCTTGCGGCAATGGTTCAAATTGGTTTGTTAGCAGAGCGCCACAACCACCACCCGGAGATTATAAATGTGTATAACAAATTAACGCTGCGCCTTACCTCGCATGATGCCGGTAATGTAGTCACCGACAAAGATTGGAGATTGAGTGAGGAATTAGATGCGGTTTTACCGAAGAATATCTAATTCAAACTAACAGTCAAAAAAGCCCCACCGAAAATCGGTGGGGCTTTTTTATTTCTCACAGCACAGCAAAAAAAAGGCCTCCAAATGGGAGGCCTTTTGCATGAATATTTGTAAGTGTTCCTAGTTAAATAGGTCGTTATCCAGGTTGCTGTTTACTTTAACCTCTTCCATGGAAATGGTTAAACTCTGTGCACCTGAGATCGCTAAAGTGTGAGGGAACATGTACCCCTTTACTTCTTTAAAATCAGAGTAAGTCTGTACGCTTGTGTATGACTGTCCATTAATCTCTCCACTCTCAATCTCCTGGATTTTTAATCCAGAACCAACAGAGTAATATTCTGTGAAGGTATCACCATCTGTGGTAGTTACTTCAATCACGTAAGCATCTTCTCCGTTAACGGGTTCAATTCCAACTAATTTGGTTTTAAAGCCCCAATCTTTGTACATCAACTCGGCATTCATTGTAGCCTCACGTTTCATGTTTTCCAGCTCTTCACCTTCTAAGTCTTTCCGGCCCTGCATAGAGATGGATTTACCTTTTTCACCATCAAAGGTTTGTTTTTGAACAACATTTCCGGCAGCCATAATGCTCTGGGCATACATGTTCGGTGCTTTTTGGTAAGTAACTATATCCAGCGCATAGCCTTGAATCTCAGATTTACCTTTTAGTGTTACATCTTTCAGCTTTTTCAGTTTTTTGCTAGCCGTCTTCATGTCTTCAGACATGGTGTAAGCCAATAGGTACTTGTCGTAAACCTTATCAGCTGTCATGCCTTCTGGCGCGGGTTTTCTCTCCACTGCGCTGGCTTCGTTTCCGTAGAAATCGTAGAAAGCTATTTCACCATCGCTGTCAAACTTCTTAAGGCTCTCTGCAACATCTTTATTACCAACTACAATAATCAAGTTGTTATCTGGTTGGATATACTTCTGTGCCATTTTTTGCACTTCCTCTAGGTTTACCGAAGCCAAACGACTTAGGTAGTTTGCGTAGTAATCCTGAGGCAGGTTGTAGCGCTCTATGTTTAAAGCAAAGTTGGCAACCGTTTGTGGTGACTCAAGACTTCTGGCAAAGCTTCCATTCATACTGTTCTTCACCAAGT
>JBMYJC010000329.1:0-2874 GCA_049594055.1 Luteibaculum sp.
GGTCTCCTATGGTTCTGAATCGAATTTGTCTGTTTTGGATTTGCTCACCCGGACGCAGCGTTAAGAATTCTGATGCCGCTAAAAATGTTCCGTCTCGTTCTACTACATCTCGGTGATGCGAGAAATACAAGCTGGGTAGGTCTATTTCTTCCAACAGGATGTACTGCCATATATCCATTTCTGTCCAGTTGGATATGGGGAATACTCGAAAATGCTCTCCGTAATTCTTTTTACCATTAAATATGTTCCAAAGCTCGGGACGTTGATTTTTTGGATCCCATTGGCCAAACTCATCTCGGTGAGAGAAAAAACGCTCTTTAGCCCGGGCCTTTTCTTCATCCCTGCGGGCTCCGCCCATGCAAGCGTCAAATTTGTTTGTCTCAATTGTTTCTAGCAGGGTTACCGACTGCGCTCTGTTTCTGCTTGCGTGTGCCCCTTTTTCTTCACTGGCCGTTCCTCTTTTTATGGAGTCTTCCACAGAACCCACCACAAGTTTTGCGCCTAACTTTTCTGCCAGGGCATCTCTAAAAGCAAGGGTTTCCTGAAAGTTGTGTCCCGTATCAATATGCACCAAGGGAAATGGAATTTTTGCCGGCCAAAAGGCCTTAGCGGCCAAGTGGGTGAGAACGATGGAATCCTTCCCTCCGCTAAACAAAATGCAAGGATTATCAAATTGAGCGTAGGTTTCCCGAATTGCGTACACGGCCTCTGCCTCCAATACGCGCAAGTGACTTAATGCTGATTTATCCAAGGTTTAGTTCTTTTTTGTTGATTAAAAATTCTAGTACCCGCTGGGTAGATTGTTCAAGGTTTTCTTCTTGAGTTTTTATTTCCAAATCTGGATTTACTGGAGCCTCGTAGGGTGAGGAAACACCAGTAAAGTTTTTAATCTCTCCGGCAAAAGCTTTTTTATAAAGGCCTTTTACATCTCGCTCTGCACAGACTTCCACGGGAGTATTGACAAATATTTCTACAAAGCGATCCTCGCCAATGGTTTTTTTGGCCTGGTAGCGGTCTTGTTCGTAGGGAGAGATAAAACTGGTTAGTGTTACCAAGCCGGAGTCGGCCATTAGTTTTGCTACTTCCGTTACACGGCGGATGTTTTCTTTTCTTCCCTGCTCGGAAAAATCTAAGTCGCGATTGATCCCCAAACGCGTATTATCTCCATCCAAACTCATGGTATGAATTCCTTTTTTGTGGAGCTCTGCAGCTACGGCATTTGCCAACGTTGATTTTCCTGAACCTGACAAACCCGTAAACCAGAGTACCAAACCCGGATGCCCCATGAGTTTTTCGCGTTGTTTTTTATCGATTTCAAACTTTTGCTCGTGGATGTTTTTTATGACGGGTGCCGCTTCGTACTTACGATTTCTATTGGTTCCAAAATCCATCTTATACCAGAACCTCTCATGCACAAAATAAAGGACCATTTTGGTCACCACCTCAACTCCGCCAATGGTCATACCCGTAAGGGCCGAGCCAGTAATAATCCAACTCAGGATAATGGTATCCATGGTTCCCAAAAGACGCCAGGTAATAGTCTTGGCTAAGTGCCGTTTTACCGAGGGGTCTTTGTCAATTCGTTTTAGTAGGTCTAGCATGTAGGTTTAAGGGTTGATTGTTCATCTGGCGCCCTTTTCGGGGCTTGTTTGGGGAATTGGTTATTTGGTGATTCGGTGATGCGTTGATTCGAGTATTTAAGCTTCTGATCAAATAAGCAGTTAAACAATTCAACAGTTGGCCAATTTAAAACCTGGTGATTCGGTAATTTGTTGAATCGGTGATTTGAGTCTTTCCAGCCAATTCAAATAAGCATTTCAACAATTCAACAGTTGGCCAACAAAGAGACTCTTCATTTTACTTCGTAAAAATCAGAGTGACTGGGTGCTTCGCTACCAGCTCCGAGCTAGGCACTATCCGCTCAGCTATTCCTCCCCCTTAGTCCCTACTTCGTCAAGCTCAGCACATAGCCTCAATGAGGGGTAAAAGGCTTCCAGCTTGGCCCTTTTAGCTTTGGGCTATTCACCTTTTCAACTCATCAACTCATCAACTCATAAACTTTTTAGCTTTTCAGTTTTTCAGTGCTCATCTCTAATCCATCATCACTAATCAAACTTCTAGCTTCTAGCTTCCAGCTTAGCCCTTTTAGCTTTCCTTCTTCTCCAATCAAAGCTTCGCTTTACTGAGGGTTAAACGTACGCCCAGGCTTTTAAGCACCACGCTTACATCCCGCTTGCGATCTTCTATTACCTCGGCCTTTTCGCCTTTAAAAGATCCACTTGTAATTTCAACAATATCGCCAGGTTGGAGCTGCTGAAATTCTATTTGTTCATCCACCGATTTGTTATCGATCATGATTTTAATCCGCTGGATTTCTTCATTGCGAATGATGGCGGGTTTCCCCAGCCAAAACACAAAGTTCAGTACGCCCGGATCTTGAAGAATGTCGTATCGCTCCCGCTCTTCGGTGCGAACAAAAACATAAGAAGGTATTACGGGAATTTTCACTTTTTTCACCCGATCACTCCACTGCCGTTTCACTTCCTGAACTGGAGCATAAGTTTCAAAACCGTTGAGCAACAACCGATCTGCCACCTTTTTCTCGTTCCTTGGTTTAACATACAAGGCCATCCATTGCTTTTTATCAGAAGTCTTTAAGCGCTCCACAATAACAAGTGCGGTTTATCTTCTAATTCTTTTTGGCAGGAGACATCTTGTGATTCGTAAACCAAATACCTAATTTTTTTACCGAGCACCTGCTCAGCTTTATTGATGATACTCAATAGATATTCCCGGTTAATATTCCCAACAAATAAAAGATCGATGACATCTGACTCCAGGCCATCTGCAATCCTGCCAGTTAAAAACACATGT
>JBMYJC010000330.1:0-2606 GCA_049594055.1 Luteibaculum sp.
TTTTGTCCTCCTTTGCCCTTCTGCCCTTTTTTCCCAAAGTGCGCTAAAAATAAAATCTACCGGTGTCCCTTTTTATCTAGCTGTAAACCAAGTTTTACTGAGTAACCAGGCGCAAAATGCCTATGCTATATATGGGCAAGGTGAAAAAAACCTTCAAATTGTTGCTATTACCGACTCGCTGGATGCACGCGGAGAGCGAATTATAGAAATTCAAAAAGGAAAACTTTTTAATTACGATTTGCAGGTCTTGGGCAAACAGATTCAACTATTTGAGGCCACCAAAACCAATCTGGACAGTAGCTACCAACTCACCAAGAACCTTTATAGGTTGGATTCACTCATCAATGATTCGTTGCGTAGCGCTTTTTTGGATTCCATTCAACAGGAACACTTTAAACGCAGTTATGGGAGTAACACAGGTTGCAGGCCCCCACTCTCCAAAACTGATTTTACTGCTGCTTTAAAAAAACTAAACGAACAATATTTCACCAAGGAGCGGCTGGAAGAATCTGTTAGACTATTGAACAGCTCCTGTTTATGGGTGGATCAGGTAAATCAGATTTTCCTTTTGTTTGATTTTGATGAACAAAAATTGGCGCTTATTGAGCACTTGGAAAAAGGGGTGTTTGACCTATACAATGCCGAGGAGCTAAAGCCCAAGTTAATCCAGGAAAAATCGAAACAATATTTTGAAGACATTAGAGAAAGGCTAGTAAACCGTTAACAAAGGAAATAGCTGATCTCTCTCCTTTATGCAACAAGAATTATTTATAACATTTGCCCAACCTAAAATCACAACCCAAAACGGTCATGAAAAAAGCACACAATTTTAGCGCAGGACCTTGCATCCTTCCACAGGAAGTTTTAAAACAAGCTTCAGACGCTATTTTAAATTTTGACAACCTCAACTTATCGCTTATTGAGATCTCTCACCGCAGTAAGAATGTGGTTGCCGTTATGGAAAAAGCGCAAAATCTGGTAAAGGAATTGTTAAATGTTCCCGATAACTACGAGGTGCTGTTTTTACAAGGAGGTGCTAGCTTAGGCTTTTACAGTGCCGCTCTTAACTTCTTAAAAGAAGGCGGAAAAGCATATTATTCCAATACAGGAACCTGGGCCGACAAAGCCATTAAAGAGGCTAAACTGGTTGGAAATGCTATTGAATTGGCCTCCAGTAAAAAAGATGGTTTTAAGCATATTCCGAAGGGTTATGAAATTCCAGCGGATGGGGACTATTTCCACATCACAACCAATAACACCATTTACGGTACGCAATACCAGAATATCCCAAGCTCTCCAATTCCAATCATCGCAGATATGTCTTCGGATATATTCAGCCGCCCTGTGAATGTTAGCGATTATGACTTAATATATGCTGGTGCCCAGAAAAACATGGGACCTGCTGGAACCACTTTATTCATTGTAAACAAGGATAAACTGGGTAAAACGGGGCGCACAATTCCTAGCATGTTGGATTACAAAATCCAAATCGACAAGGAATCGATGTACAACACGCCTCCGGTTTTTGCGATTTACGTATCCATGTTAACCCTTCAGTGGTTAAAGGATTTGGGTGGTGTGGAAGCAATTGAGAAAATTAACGCTGAAAAAGCCAACCTGATGTACGCTGAAATTGACCGCAACCCATTATTCGAGGGATATACAGCAGTTGAGGACCGCAGTAAGATGAATGCCACCTTCAACTTAAAAGACGAAGCTCACAAGGAAACTTTTGATGCGATGTGGAAAGAAGCTGGAATTAGCGGAATAAACGGTCACAGATCGGTTGGTGGATACCGGGCATCTATGTACAACGCCCTACCATTAGAAAGCGTTCAGGCCTTGGTAAATACCATGAAGCAATTAGAAGAAAAAGTGAGTGTAAATGCCTAATTCAAATAAAATGAAAGTATTAGCAAACGATGGAATTTCGCCATCTGGTAAACAAGCGCTGGAACAGGCGGGCTTCACCGTTATTACAGAAAAGGTAGATCAACAAGATTTGGCGGAGGCAATCAATCAGCAGGAAATTTCTGCCCTATTAGTTCGTTCTGCAACTACCGTAAGAAAAGATCTAATTGATGCTTGCCCCAACCTTAAATTAATAGGTAGAGGCGGTGTTGGTATGGATAATATTGATGTTGACTATGCCAGATCTAAAGGAATAGTTGTTGTAAATACACCAGCTTCTTCCAGCTTATCGGTGGCAGAAATTGTTGTGGGCAAAATGTTTAGCCTTGCGCGTTTCTTATACGATTCGCATTTACACATGCCACAAAACGGAGTTAGCGAGTTTAAAACGCTTAAAAAGAAGTACGGTAAAGGCATAGAGCTTCGCGGAAAAACCTTAGGCATTATTGGTATGGGCCGTATAGGTAAAGCTTTAGCCAGTTATGCCTTAGGTCTTGGAATGAAAGTTGTTTTCTGCGATAGATCAACCAAAACCACAGAAATAAACCTTGAGATATTCGGTGCTGGAAATGTGACCGTTAAGTTGGAATCCACCGATATGATCAGCCTTTTAGAGCAATCGGACTTTATCAGCCTTCATGTTCCCAAACAGGAAAATGGAGCAGCAATGTCTCATGTTTGTACCTTACCTTGCT
>JBMYJC010000330.1:2646-2872 GCA_049594055.1 Luteibaculum sp.
ATTAGCTAAGATGAAAACCAGTGCATTTATTATAAACTCTGCACGTGGGGGGTCTGTTGATGAAAAGGCGCTAATAGAAGCATTAGACAACAATAAATTGGCTGGAGCGGCATTGGATGTTTTTGAAAATGAACCCACTCCTAACGAGGCATTGCTTAAGCACCCAAAAATTGCGGTTACCCCACACATTGGTGCTGCAACGGTAGAGGCTCAGGACCGCATTGGT
>JBMYJC010000331.1:0-2863 GCA_049594055.1 Luteibaculum sp.
ATCTATTTGCGATGAGGCATGGGAATGAGGATTAGAGATTACAGATTAGAGATTAGAGAGAAAAGATAAATGGGGTTATGAGGTTTCGTCAACCAGATAAATCCTTGTGCGCTATGTTCACATCTAGTGATTCCGAGTTGACGAAATTGAGAAACCGAGAACTCCACATTCAAGTTCTACGGTTTTTATCCAGCTAAAAGCTGGAAAGATAATTAAGCATAGCTCAAGCTACGCTTAACGTAGAAATGCTTCAGAAAAAGACAGCCAACTTCGTTGGAGCAAGGATCACATCGAGTGATCTCGGCTTTGCCGAGATTGTATCGAGATGTGCTTATCGAAAAATACGAAAGCAAGCTATGGGTTAAGTTACCAGCGGGATTACTCGGCTCCGCCTCGTGATCCCTTTTTTGTGGTGCTTCAGATAAAGGCAGCCAACTTCGTTGGTTATGCTTTTTTGCTTCTCGTAAAGTTCGAAAGCAAGCTTTCTTCTTTTCTCAAAGCAAAAAAGGCAGTAAAACCTTCGTTTTACTGCCTTTTTCTGGCGGAGAGTGAGGGATTCGAACCCCCGGAGGTGTTACCCTCAACGGTTTTCAAGACCGCCGCAATCGACCACTCTGCCAACTCTCCGCGGCAAAAGTACGTTTTTTTCCCTTCCACCAAAGTAAAAGCCCAAGAGATGGCTATATTTTTTCCTTGAGCCATTGTTTTAATCTTTACCTTTAATGCCTTTGTACCTACCTTAAGCACTTTTATCATGAGGTTTTTACTGAGCTCATTTCTACTACTTCTTACCCTTGGGATTTTTGCCCAACCAGTATCTTACTACATGAGCGCCCGCTATGAAGATCCCATGGGTAAGCCCTACCTGGATCTCATCTTCGACATCAACGGAAAATCGCTAAAATCAATCCGCCCAGAAAGCGATACGCTAAACCAATACCAGTGCCTTATTCGAATAGAAATTACCGATGAACTGGATTCCCTTGTTGCTAGCTCTGAGACTTCGGTAGAAAGTCCCGCATTTGATCCCGATTGGCAAGAACACCCCTTTAGCTACTTGTCGCGACTGCAAGTGCCTTCAGGTATTCTGCGAGTAAAAATAAACATGGTCGATCTGGGTAAAAACGACAGCCTCAATACCACCAACTTCACTGAGCGAGTGGTGGTAGATGACAAAAAGAATTTTGCTGTTCACCTCTCCGATATGCTTTTTATTGGGGATGTTTTACCGGGTAACAACAACAGTCCTTTTTACCGCAATGGCAACATTCTAGTCCCCTACCTCAATGATTACTTTCCTACCGACTTAAACAAACTGCTTTTTTACACGGAGATCTATAACTCGCAACAGCAATTTCCAGGCGGTCAGTTTGCCTACGCCTACCAAATTTTGCATCCCGAAACGAAGGATGTGATTAAAGAGAGTCAGAAACTTAAACGCGCAAAAACCTCAGCCGTAGTGCCAGTTTTAGGGAGTTTTGATCTTAAGGAAATTGCAAGTGGAAAATACATTTTACGTTTTGAGGTACGAAACACCTTAAACGAAACTGTGGTGTACCAGGAAAAAGCATTTTACCGCCAAAACTCAGATTACCAACCCAGTTTATTGGAGCTGGAGGAAATCTCTCTCCAAAACTCCTTTATAGGATCCGTTAAAGACGATTCCACCCTTAACTACTACCTCTCTTGCCTGCAGCCCATTGCATCGAGAAACGAGAACATTTTCCTCTCCGATCCGGAAAAAATGCTTCCCGATACCGAGCAAAAACAGCGCTACTTCCTCAATTTCTGGCTTCAGCGCAACAGCACGCAACCCAGTTTAGCTTGGTATCAGTATAAAAAGGAGGTGGATGTGGTAGACAAGCTTTTCAGCACCTCCATCAAGCGTGGATATGAAAGCGATCGCGGAAGAGTTTACCTGAAATACGGCCAACCTAATAGCCGCATGGAAAGACCATCAGAGCCTGTTTCCTTTCCCTACGAAATTTGGCATTACGACCAGATTGAGAGTTTCCTGAACGTCCGCTTTGTGTTTTACAATCCCAATATTGCTACCAACGACTACCAGTTGCTGCATAGCGATATGCGTGGCGAACTGCGAAACCCCAATTGGCAACGGGAATTGCAACGGAGAACCAATCCAAACAATGACCCCAATAACACCGCCCCGGCCAGAAACTACGGCAACAATGCCAAGGATTTTTTCGATGATCCCAGATAGGTCTATTTTAGCCCAAAATTTTGCGGATTGAGTTACGAGGCAGCAGCAGTAATCCTTAACTACAACGGATTAAATTTTCTTCAACAATACTTAGCTGGAGTTATCGAAAACACCTCACAACACACCCAGGTAATTGTTGTGGATAATAATTCTTCGGATGGATCGGTGGAATTTTTGCAGAAGAACTTCCCCGATCTTGAGTTGATTAGCCTCTCGGAAAACACCGGATATGCAGGCGGATACAACGCTGGACTACAAGAGCTTAAACACGATTATTTCCTGCTTTTAAACAGTGATGTAGAAGTTACCCAACACTGGGACTTGCCACTACTTGATCGACTAAAATCAAACGAGCGCGTTGCTGCTGTACAACCAAAAATCTGCGCCCAATTTGATCGCAGCAAATTTGAGTATGCGGGAGCATCGGGCGGCTTTTTAGATCGCGAATACTTTCCCTTTTGCCGCGGGAGAATCTTTGCTGAACTGGAAAACGACCACGGCCAATACGATAAACCCATGGAGGTATTCTGGGCCAGTGGCGCTTGCTTTGGCATTAAAGCGAAACTCTTTAGGGATTTTGAGGGTTTTGATGCCGACTTCTTTGCTCACATGGAGGAAATTGACCTCTGCCATCGCCTAAAA
>JBMYJC010000332.1:0-2858 GCA_049594055.1 Luteibaculum sp.
TATCCTGTCTATAATTTTACTTATTGGCCTTTTGATTGGGCCAAACCTCTGCCTCAACCTTATTTGGATTATCTCTTTTACTTCTTGGGATTTTTGGCAATTCTCATCGCCTTGGGGCTCTTTTACCGATTGGCCGTGCTGCTGTTTTTTGTGGGTTTTAGCTACACCTTTTTATTGGAACAAACGCGCTACCTCAATCACTTCTACCTTATCTGTTTGCTTGGTTTTGTTTTCCTTTTTGTGGATGCACACAAAAGCTTTAGTCTGGGGGCCTTCCTACAGAAAAAACCATGGCATGGAGTGGTTCCCAAGTGGCAGCTCTGGTTAATGCGCTTTATGATAGGAATTCCGTATTTCTGGGGTGGAATTGCAAAAATTAATTCCGACTGGTTGCGCGGGGAGCCTTTAGGGGCTTGGTTAAAGAGCAGAACCGATTTCCCGCTTATCGGTCAATTTTTTACGGAAAAATGGATGGTTTTCCTGATGAGCTATGGAGGAATGATCCTGGATATCATGGTGATTCCTTTGTTGCTTTTTAAGAAGACCCGGCCTTATGCCTTTGTTGCTGCCTGTTTGTTCCATTTGATGAATCACGAACTCTTTACCATAGGGATTTTCCCGTGGTTTATGTTGTTTGCAACTACATTATTTTTTAGTCCACAATGGCCATCAAAACTGTTTAAAAGGAAAGGGATAGTCCAGGAGAATTTTATGGATTATCCTGCAAATAAGTGGGTTGTATACTCGTTAGGGTTCTGGTTTTTGCTCCACACCTTTTTACCCTTAAGGCATTGGCTATATCCTGGAGATGTGAATTGGTCCGAGGAGGGACATCGCTTTAGTTGGCACATGAAACTGCGCTCTAAACATGCGAGGGGCTTTTTTAGGGTGGTGAACCTGGAAACAGGGTCGGAAAAAATCATCCAACCTGAGGATATTTTAGAAGAATGGCAGATCAAGAGGATGCTTGGTCAACCACCTCTTATTTGGCAGTTTGCCCAACATCTAAAATCAGAGTTTAACTCCAATGGCTTTAAGGTGGCTGTTCACGCACATATTGAAGCCCGTGTAAATAACCGCGAATACCAAGAGTTTGTAGATCCCAGCGTGGATTTAGCCGCTGCGCAGCGGCCATTTTTTGAGCATACCAATTGGATCAGACCCCTGAAAGTACCATTACGTAATCGCTGGGCGGAATAAATCCACAAGACAACAAGGAGCTTATTTGGCTTGGATTAGGCTGCGATAGCTTTGGTTGCCGCTTTCTACATGCAAAAGATAAAACTCTTTGCTATAAATACGCGCATATTCTGTGATCACACGTATTTAAAGGCTAGCCGAAATTTTGCCCCATCAGTGAGTCTTTTCCGAAAAAATAATCTCAAAATGCTCCTTTTTAAGGGGTTTGGAAATAAAGGATTTCACCAATGGAGCTTCTTTGGCTTTGGCTATATCAGATGGGCTTATAGAAGAGCTCAACATGTGGATGACCCCTTGAAATTCTTCTCGTTCTTTTTCTAGTCGTTCTAAAAACTGCCAACCATTAAGCACTGGCATGTTGATGTCTAAAAGCACAATGTGGTTTTTTGTGCAGGGTAAATCCTTCAGGTATTTAAGACCATCCTGGGGGTTGGTAAATTCAATAATCTCAAATTCTGGGAATTCTTTCTTAATCAGGTTAGTATTAATAAAATTCACCAGGCGGTCATCGTCTATCAAGACAATTTGTGGTTTCATTTTGAGGGATGTTTTATGGGGTGGGTGTATTGGGTTATGCTTCGTATAGTTTCATCCAATTCGCTGCATGATTTATCCAGAAAGTCTAAGTGCTGTTTAACGTCATTATAATCCTTTAACTCCACTTGTAAAAGCTGGACAAGTCCCATAATCTTAGCAAGGGGTGCTCTCACCAGATGCGATTGGGTCCAGGCTATGTCTCGTAATTGATTGTTTTGTTTTTCAATGGCTTGCTGCCAATTTTCCATTACAGTAACGTCTTCACCGAAACAAGCAACTCCTAAAATGGCCGCTTTGGTATTTTTTTGGGAGTGAATAGGGTAAAAATGAATAGACAGAATGCGCTCATTTTCACCTGTAATTACTTTGATTTTAATTTGATGAGCGCAACCAGAAAGTGCCAATTTATATGCACTAAGCATTTTTTCCTGGTAACCATCCGGCCAATTTAATTTGCTATTTAGGCTAGGCACTTTGAGCTTTAGAATGGGCTTAAAATTTAATACCTGCTCACAGAACTGGCTGTACCCATTGTTAAACAGCTCCAGGTTATAATCGCAATCGATGGCCCAAATAAGGTCTTGGGTACTGTTAATTACGTGGTTTTGTAGGTTTTTAAGCTGTTGTAACTCTTTTATTTTTTTTCGCTCCTTGGTTATGTCTTTAAAATAAACGGTTATACCACTGGCCTTAGGGTACACACTAACCATAGCCCAGGATCCAATGTTTGGATAGTAGGCTTCAAACTCCCTTAGCTCCTGTTTAGTTTGAGCTAAATGGAATTCTTTATGGGTTTTGCTTCCCTCAAATTCCTTAAACACAGATTGGATGGTTTTACCCAGGACTTTAGTTCGTTCCATTCCCAGGATTTTTTCTGCGGCTGCATTCCAATAATTTATGCGGAATTCCTCATCCATGGATATGAATCCATCGGTTATACTTCGAAGAATTCCTTCGGTCTTAAGGTGAGCTTCCTGTTGTTCAATTGCCTTATTTTTTTCTTCAGTGATATCGTAATTCAAACCCACCATTCTTGTCGGGTTTAATTCCTGATCTCGCAGTACGGTTCCGTGAGCTTTAATCCAGCGAATCTTCCCCTCGCGAATTATTCTGAATTCGGT
>JBMYJC010000333.1:0-2842 GCA_049594055.1 Luteibaculum sp.
TGATCGAGTAATGTATTGTGAAGTTTATATACAAAGTCCATGTAATTGGTGCCTACATGTATCGCTGTCTTGTCCATAACCCTTAAATTTTCCTGTTTTCTTCCCCCTTTTTTAAAGGGTTTAATTTATTCTAAGCCCCTCTTATTTTCCATGTGAACTTTGTCCTAATCCGTATAGAGTAAAATGCTTAGTTTGCTATATCTCTATTCCAAATAGGAGTACATCATCCATTTGTTTTTGGCTTCCCATCCATTTGGTGAATAGCATTTCAAAAATCTCATGCATTTCAGGCATGGATTTACCTGGATTTTCTTCTATGCATTGCCGTATCTTTTTGGGGCCTAGTTTTAAGTTTCTGGGACCGCCAAACTGATCGGGCAATCCATCTGAAAAGAAATAGATTCGGTCTCCCTTTTGTATATCAACTACTTCATCATCAAAGCTATTCTGACCATTGTACTGCATACCACCAATGGGGTACTTGCTGCCTTTGTATTGCACTATTTCCTCATAGCCTTCCTTCTGAACGTATAAGGGGCGGTGAGCTCCTGCATAGATTAGTTCGCTCCGGTCTTTCTTTATTCTGCACAGGGCAATATCCATCCCATCTGCTGCTTTATTTCCTGGAGCATCTTGTTTAAGGGTTTGCACAACGGCCTGGTGCAGCTCGTTTAGCACCTCGCCAGGGCTTTTTATGTGTGCGGTGTTGTGCACAATGTCGTTCAGCAAGAGGTGTCCAATAAGCGACATCATTGCCCCGGGAACACCATGTCCGGTGCAATCTACAGCTGCAATGTAGGTGTACTCGTCCCGTTCATACAACCAGGGAAAATCGCCACTTACTACATCTTTGGGACGGTAGTACATAAAGTAATTTCCTAGGGCCTTTTGCAGGGCAGCATGTTCTGGTATTATCGCCTTTTGAATTCTTTTGGCGTAGTTAATACTGTCCATGATTTTTTTATTCTGCTCCTCAATAAGGGCCTTGGTTTTCTGCAATTCTTCTTTAAGCTCGCGCTCCCTCCAAGTGGCGGTGATAAGGTGTTGTTGAGTTTCCATCAATTCCCCAATCTGCAGCTGGTTCATTTCATGTTGCTTCAACAACTTTTTTTGTTGGGTTCTTTTCTCTGTAAATCGGTGGATGGATATATCTAAAGTGCTCTGCAATTGCATGGCACTAAATGGCTTTTCGAGGAAGGCTTCTGGTAGCGTTTCTTTTGCCTGGTTGATCAGGTCTTCCCGGGCGTTTGAGGTAAGATAGATTACACATATATCCTCCTTATGCTCCAAGGATTTTACCGCATCAATACCCGTTAAATCTCCTGCAAGCATAATGTCTACAATCAGGATATTGAAATCCAGATCGCCTTGCTTTTTAATAAATTCTTCTGCGGAAGCAAATGCAGATAAAATTTGAAAGCCCATTTGCTGCAGGCGTTTTTCTAAAAGCAATAAGCTACTTTCTTCATCTTCCAGAACGACCACGTTTTTATATTCCATGCGCCTATTTTTTCGTATAAATTTTCATTTTAGAATCGTACACCTGGAACAGTTCCTTAGAAGCTTCTGGAAGCATGTCGTAGTAACCAATGATAAAAACCCCATCCTTTTCAAGACATTCGTGAAAGAGTTTAAGCACTTTCATTTTTAGGTTGTCATCAAAGTATATCATCACATTCCTGCAAAAGATGATGTCAAACTTCCTGTCCATTTTATCATTCACTAGGTTGTGCTGTTGGAAATCAATATGTTTTTTTAGGTCATCATGTATTCTCATATATCGACCATCTTCTATAAAACAATCTTCTATTTTTCCATTGGGTAAGTATTGCTGGAAGGTTTTGGTGTATTTGTTCATTAACAGACTGCTGTATTTTCCCTCCATAGCTTTAGCCAGCGCAGTACTGCTTAAATCGGTAGCGTGGGTTCTACATTTATGTAACAAGCCTTTATCCTTAAGAACCATGGCCATGGTATAGACCTCTTCTCCAGTAGAGCAGCCGGCATGCCACATTTTTATTCTGAAATTGTTCTCATAGCGATTTAGAATATCATCGCGCAGACGCACCCAGATCTCTGGGTTTCTAAAAAGCTCTGTAAGGTTTACGGTAAGGTCGTCTATGCAAGACATAAAATACTCCCTGTCTGAAAGAATTTTTTGCCAAAGCCCCAGAATGGAGCCGAACTTATGTTTCATAATCAGTCTGGCAAAACCTCTTTTCAAGGATTTAGACTCATAATTGGTAAAGTCTATCCCGTACCTATTTCTTATGGCGGTGGTTAATGACGCTAATTCTTCATCCCCAATTTCATTCGCAGTGCTCATATACCGTCCTATTAATTTGCCGCCAATACTTTTTGTACCCCTGCTAAGAAATTATCTTCAAGTATCCATATAAACTCAGGTGATATATCTAATTTTTCTGTGTGCATTTCACTTTTGAAATAGATGAAATGGTCTCTGCCTACATTTTCGGATTTTAATTTGGCCTTTAGGTCTTTACTGTTGGATTTACCCAATTGAGGAACATCTCCGTACATTTTGTAAGCAAAAGAGTTTGAGAATTGAGTAACCACCGAGGCCACAATTATGTTATCCATCTCAAGTAAAACCGCATCCCCCATTACACGTAGCTTTTCTGGGTCTTTCCGTGTGCTTTCGGGTAAGGTGACGTTTAGTATCCGTTGCACCTCTTCCTCAGAGAAAATCAGATAACAAACTCCTTCCAATTCCCCGCGTATTTCTGTGGTTAATACATAGCGTAAATCGGGTGAAGTAGTGAGGATGATATCATTGATTTTTGAAATATTCTCTCAAAATCAGATTTAGCAATTGGAGTTT
>JBMYJC010000334.1:0-1282 GCA_049594055.1 Luteibaculum sp.
TTAAATTGTTTTCTGCGGGCTTCCAATTAAGCAATGCGGGGATTATGCTTTCCAATTACATCGACAGCAGACAAAAGCTTCCTGTAAATTTTGCCATAGGCATCTCTAAGAAACTAGATAAAGCGCCTTTCCGCTTTTTGTTTACGCTAGATAACTTACAAACCTGGGAGATTGAGTTACCAGAAGACACCCGAGTGGAAAGAGATCCGTTAACGGGAGAATTGGTGGGCCCAGAAGAAAAAACAACAGCTGGAAGATTTATCCAAAATTTTGGTAGGCACCTTTATGCAGGAACGGAAATTGTGTTTTCCAAGAACTTCCAGTTTAGGGTGGGATACAATTATTTAAGACGCAAACAACTCGCTATAGAAGACAAACCGGGAACCGTTGGTTTAAGCTATGGTCTAAGCTTTAGAATAAACAGATTTCAATTTCACTACGCCAGAGCCACCTATCATTTGGCCGGTGCAAGTAATTTTTTCTCTGTTACTACCAACATATTCCGGTTTTGGACACAACAACAGCTTTAAGCAGGAAAATCAACATAGCCATAGATGGATATTCAGCTTGTGGAAAAAGTACACTGGCTAAAGATCTGGCGAAAGAGTTGGGTTACGTTTACATCGATAGCGGAGCCATGTATAGGGCAGTTACCCTATTTGCTCTGAAGGAAGGCTTAATCCTCAACCAACAATTAGACAAAGAAGCGTTGATTGCTAGCTTGGGTAATTTGGATATTTCCTTCGAATTCAATGAAGAAAGCGGTAAAAACCACACCTATTTGGGTGGGGAGGATGTTGAGGAGGAAATCCGCAAGCCAGAAGTTGCAAGCTATGTAAGTGAAGTGAGTACCATTCCGGAAGTAAGAAAAAAATTGGTCGCCCTGCAGCAATGGTTGGGCTCAGATAAAGGAGTGGTAATGGATGGTAGGGATATTGGCACGGTGGTTTTTCCAAAAGCCGAACTCAAGCTGTTTATAACTGCTAGTGTGGAAGAGCGTTCTAAAAGAAGGTACGAGGAATTAGTTGCAAAGGGAATTCCGAGCAGCATGGAAGAAGTGCGTGAAAACCTGGTAAAAAGAGACCATATAGATACCACTCGTGCGGCAGATCCGTTGCGTCAGGCGGAAGATGCTATACTTATCGATAATACTTGTCTCTCCAAAAGCGAACAACTAACTTTGGTTCTGAAAAAAATAGAAGAATTAGACTTTAGCTAACAACATTTCATGCGATTAATACTACTCTTCAGCCTGCTATTTTCATTGGCTTTTCCAACGGTA
>JBMYJC010000334.1:1292-2832 GCA_049594055.1 Luteibaculum sp.
CCAGGCACAAAGTAAGTCCGAACTAAAAAAGATTGAGGAAGACATGCAAGCCGATGAGCCCGAAAAAAAGAAGGGCTTATTTGGGAAGATTGGTCTTTTTGGTAAAAAGGACAAAAAAGAGTCTAGCGAAGATGTGGCTCAAGAAGAGCGAAAGGTATTACCTGGTGCTGTTCCAGCAGAACCAGAACCTAAAGCTGAAACAAGTAAAGCCCAGGACAAAAGAAATGAATCCCAAGATTTAGACAGCAACAAAGAGGACAAGGAAGCTGAAAAGCTGCAGCGCAAAAAGCAAAAGGCACAGGAAAAGCTAGACCGTAAAAATGCAAAGGATTACGAGCGCAGTATGGAAGCCGACCAAGGCTACACCTACACCGACAAGTACGGTAGACCAATTGGCGCTAAACCTAGATTTGAGAGCGATCGCAAGATCAAGAAGTTTAATAAGAAATTTAGGAAAAGAAACGAGCAAAAACTCAGTAGGAAAGAGCGCAAGCTGAAGCGAAAACGCTATCGCTATAACTAAGCTAGAACCTCATCCAACCGGTTTAAAACAGCTTCCAATAGGCTGTCCGGACAACTTGCCCCGCTGGTTAAAATAACTCGGGGCTTTTTTATTTTCCCATCTAGCCAATTTTCGGTTAGCAACTCTTTTTTATTGGGATAATCCCAGTGCGATATGGCAGACGGTGCTAAACACTCTGCACTGTTAATAAAATAAGTAGGAAACTTTTGCTCCAGAAGCTCTACAATATGGCTTGTGTTGGAGCTGTTATATCCACCAACTACTAAGGCAAAATCGGCTTTTTCCTGTAATAGCTCCAAAGTTGCAGTTTGGTTATCATTGGTAGCATAACATAGCGTATCTCGGGTATCGGCAAAATGTTCCTGTATATTTTCCTCGCCATATTTCTCAAGCATCACTTGTTTAAAGTAATCGGCAATGGCTTGGGTATCACTCGCTAACATGGTGGTTTGATTCACCACCCCCACGCGTTTTAAATCCTTTGGAAAGCTGAAGTCCTTACTAAGGCGGCCACTGAAATGCTCTAAAAACTCCTTTTCAGTCGCATCCTTTAGGATTAACTCCCCCAAAATTTGGGCTTCCTTCATATTCTTAATTACGATGGAAGGACCGTTTGAGGCCGCATGGCTAAAAGTAGCTCTGGTTTCCTCGTGAATGGGTTTCCCGTGGATAATTATGGTATATGCCTCCTCTGACAACTTTTTAGATCGGTTCCAAACTTTTTCTACAAAAGGGCAGGTGGTATTGTATGTGGCAACATCAATGCCTTTTTCTTTTAACAAGGCTTCAATCTCTAGGGTGGTTCCAAAAGCGGGGATTAAAACCACATCGTCTTGGCTTATGTCTTCCCAAGGAATAAATTGATTGCCCTCTGTATCCATGATAAAACGGATTCCATTTTCCTCCAGATCTTTGTTTACCGCTTGGTTGTGTATCATCTGCGACAGAAGAAAGATTCTTTTGCCTGGATTTTCTTCTAAGGCTTTGTATGCTCGTTCAATGGCATTCTCAACACCA
>JBMYJC010000335.1:0-2793 GCA_049594055.1 Luteibaculum sp.
CGTAAAAAAGGGTATTATCTAAAGTGTGAATCTACCTTCACACTTAAATCCCCAACTCCCCTATAATGAGAGCGAGAAGATTTTTTCTGTCCCATCATTTATTAGCCTTTACGCTTGGGCTTTGGCTAGCTTTTTTGGTTTTACGCGTTTTTGAGTTTGTCTCTAACGCAAGACTGGAAGAGATCAATATGGCCTTTGCGGCTTTTGTTTCTGGCTTTTGGTTAGATTTT
Organism: Luteibaculum sp.; assembly: GCA_049594055.1. Classification (GTDB taxonomy): domain Bacteria; phylum Bacteroidota; class Bacteroidia; order Flavobacteriales_D; family Luteibaculaceae; genus Luteibaculum. The sequence continues at coordinate 231 of JBMYJC010000335.1, forward strand.
GGGGTCATTGTATTGCTTTCGGTTCTGTGTGCAGTAGTTTCCTTTGTAATATGCCTTGTTAGTCATAGAGCCATGGAAATATCCACAGGGATATATGGTGCTTTGGTTATAGTGGCTGCTGCATTATTAAGTTTTTACGCGAGCCACACGGGTCAAATGCTTTCCTTTTACGGAGACAGCGGTTTTGGAAATAGCATACTTGGTGCTCTCAAGGAATTGGGCTTCATGGCGAACCTGATGTTGTGCATTGTGCTTATTCTAGTTTTTGCACTCACTTATTTACGTATCAATGTGTTATCCAATGGGAAATTTATTGTAGTGCTAATCGTCCTATTTTTTATGCAGGGCTTTACACCAAATCCAAGAACTTGGTTTGAATTGGACTCAAACCACAGGGTTTTGGCAACCAATAAGCTTTTTTATTTTTTTGAGCAGCGCTACGCAGATCCCAGATTTTACGCAGAGTCCCAGAAAGACAGTCAGCAAGAAAAGCAAGAAGCTTCCTTAATTAGTGGAATAGAGGTTAGTTCTGGCCTGGAAGAAGACTTTAAACCCGTTAAGAAAACAGTTTACCTAAGTGACGAAGAGCAAGCCTACTTGCTAAAAGAAAACCTTACCAGTGCATCATCGGGTAGCCTCTTCGAACTAGCGAAAGTAAACGCTTATCGACAGAGCTTCTTTGAGGCAGAATCCATTGCCAAATTTTTAGTTATTCGGCAGGAAGACAATGCAGATTACCGTTTAATCTATGGTTTGATCCTGAGTTGGCAGAAAAAATTTGAGGATGCCGAGCAACAGATACGAGAAGGATTAGCTATTTCCCCGCAATATGATGAGTTGTATCTGGCTTTAGCTGATATTCATTACTGGAATAACGAGAAAACTAAAGCAATTCATATTTTAGATTCCGGAATTACCCACGTAGTTAACCCGGACCGACTATATGTTAAGAAAGAACAGCTTTTGGCTTCAAAATAATTTTAGCAAATCTCACTCCCTTTTAAGCACACTTCTCAGCTTACTTTTTCTCCTCTCATTTTCCCTACTTCTTTTTGGACAGAATAAAGACGAATTAAAAAGAAGGTATTACGAGTTAGGAAAAACCTATGCTTATGCCAAGCAATACGACTCTGCGAATGTGTATCTGGAAAAAGCGGTGGAATTAGATCCTGGTTTTTTAGAAGCGCGTAGCTTTAGGGTAAGAAACTACGGCTACCAGAACCAGACTGATGCTGCAGTAGTTGAAGCCAAAGAAGTTTTACGACAGGATAAAAGTTTTGTACCAGTTTACCTGGCATTAACTGATGTCTATATCTGGGCCAATCAGCCAGAAAATGCCTTGAATGCTGCCAAAAACGGAATCTTTTTCTCACCCAGTGAAATTGAGTTATTGGAGAAGAAAGCCACTTTGGAGTACCAATTGGGGATGAAGGAAGAGAGTTTAAAGAGTAGTGAAACCCTTTTGTACTACGATGGCGCCAATAAAACCGGTTTAGCGCTTTATAATAGGCTCAAAAAAGAGATTAAAAAGAATCATGTTGGAATTGTTTACAACCTGGATGCCTACGACAATATTCTAGGGAATGCTAACGCCCTCTCCTATTATTACACCAGAGATGCAAAAAAAGGGCCATGGACCATTCGCGTTAATCAGGCAATAAGAAGGGGAAAAACGGGATTGCAACTAGAAGGCGACTGGTACCCAAAGCTAAGCTCGCGTACTTATATGTACTTAAATGCCGGATTATCGGGATCTAACCTTTGGCCAGGGTTGCGCCTTGGTGCTGAGGTCTATCGCGATTTAAATAAAGGCTGGGAAGGAAGTCTTGGTCTGCGCTATCTGTATTTTAATGCTAGTGCTCAGCCCGTACTGGCAACTGCCCAGTTGGGCAGATATTTTGGTAATAACTGGTTGTCTGGGCGGGTATTTTTCTCCTTCGACAACCGGCCGAAAACTGGAAAATCCTTAGTGATACTGTATCGAAGATACCTGAGTTCTCCAAGACAGTGGTTGGGCCTTATTGCTGCCACTGGTTACGTTCCGGATAATCAGGTTAATCTTGCAAACACACCGTTAGATGCGCAAACAGGGGCTCCAGTGTATTTTCTGCGCACCAAAAGAATTGGGGTAACACTTCAACAACCTATGGGGCCAAAATGGTGGTTTAGATTTACTATTGGTGTTGGTGAGCAGGAAAATGCTAATCAACCGTTAGTATTCGATAGCTTTTTGTGGGGTTCCATCCAGCTGGATTACAACTTTTAATAACCCACTAAATCGCTGGCTTTAAACCAAATGTATCCTTCAATGCTCACGTGATCGTAGTTTAATCGGTCTCGATATGCTTCCATAAACTCCTCATGCACCTCCTCTACTTCGGTCTCCCGTAATTTATGCATCATAAAAGGGGGCTCGCTGCTGTAAAGCATCTGAACACGCATGGTTTGCTTCGTTTTTTTTCCCACCTTATTTATTCCCAAAAGACGGTTTCTAACAAAATCAATGTCTACTTCCGGCCGATATAAATGAACTGCAATACGGTTGCTGATTTCTTCCATGGCG
>JBMYJC010000336.1:0-229 GCA_049594055.1 Luteibaculum sp.
AATTGTTGAGCGCGATAAGGACAATGACAGTTAGGAATCTCCTGCAGACAAGCATATGTTGTGTTTTTACGCAATTTTTTAGGACATTTTTTAACTGATGAAAATTTGCTGCAAAGGATTTGTAATCCTTCGCAACTGGATTTAGGCATTTGCAATGCCAGTATAAGTTGAAATTAGTCCATGAATTAAAAATCCATTCAATTGGTTTCCGCAAGATTGCAAATCCTGC
>JBMYJC010000336.1:239-2788 GCA_049594055.1 Luteibaculum sp.
AAATGGATTAATGCGCTTCCAGCCAGTTATTTCCTATGCCCACTTCTACTTCTAATGGCACATCCAGCTTAACCGCATTTTCCATTAATCGCTGAACTCCTTTGCAAATTATCTCCTTTTCGTCCTTGTGGGTATCAAATAGCAATTCATCGTGTACCTGCAATATCATCTTCGATTTTAACTGCTCTTTTTCCAGCCAGTTCTGGATATCGATCATGGCTTTTTTAATGATGTCGGCAGCTGAACCTTGTATAGGCGCATTTACAGCATTTCGCTCTGCAAAACCACGCACAACGGCATTTTTAGAGTTTATATCTGGCAAATAGCGTCTGCGGCCCATGATAGTTTCTACGTAACCTTGCTCTTTGGCTAAATCTTTTTGCGATGCTAAAAACTCTTTTATCGCAGGGTATTGTGTAAAGTAATTATCAATTAGATCTCTGGCTTCTCCGCGTTTTATTCCCAGTTGGTCGGCCAGTGTAAAGGCACTTTGCCCATAAATAATTCCAAAGTTTACGGCCTTGGCTCTGGATCGCTGTTCCCGGTTTACATCCTCCATTTTAACCCCAAAAACTCGGGCTGCTGTGGCTGCGTGAATATCCAGTTTATCCTTAAAGGCCTGCATCATATTCTCGTCTTTGGCCAATGCAGCTATTATACGCAATTCTACCTGAGAGTAATCTGCAGCGACTAAAATGTGGTTTTCATCTCTGGGAACAAATGCCGTACGAATCTCCCTTCCGCGTTCTGTTCGGATTGGAATGTTTTGCAGGTTGGGATTGTTTGAGCTTAAGCGCCCGGTTGAGGCTACCGTTTGATTAAAACTGGTGTGAATTCTACCGGTGTGTTGATTTACCAATTGCGGCAATGCATCAACATAAGTAGATTTTAATTTCTGCAGCTGGCGATAAGAAAGAATGTCCTCAACAATAGGGTGCTCATCCTTCAATTTAGCTAATACGTCCTCTCCGGTAGCGTACTGTCCCGACTTGGTTTTTTTGGCCTTTTCGGTAATCTTCATCCGATCGAAAAGGATTTCTCCCAATTGTTTGGGCGAAGAGATTAAAAACTCGGTTCCTGCGTGTTTGTAAATGCTGGCTTCCAAATCTTTAATGTCATCCACGAGTTTTTCAGACTGCAACTTTAACATCTCCACATCCAGCCGAATTCCTTCGTGCTCCATTTTGCGGAGTACATCCACCAAGGGCATTTCTAATTCGTGGAAGAGTTTTTCCGCTTTTAGTTCGGCTAATTTGGGCTTAAAGTCTTGGTAGAGCTGGAAAGTAATATCGGCATCTTCTGCCGCATACACCGCCACTTTCTCTAATTCCACGCCTTCCATGGTTTTTTGGCCTTTTCCTTTTTTACCGATAAGCTCCTCTATGGAAATGGGTTGGTAGTTGAGGTAAGCCTCTGCCAAAGCATCCATTCCATGGCGCATATCCGGATTTATAAGGTAATGCGCCACCATTGTATCAAAAACAGGGTCCTTTATGGCAATTCCGTAGTTTGCCAAAATAGCCGAGTCGAACTTGAGATTATGCGCAATTTTCTGGTGTTTATCGCTAGTGAAAATGGCTTTTAGGGGTTCCAGGAACTTGCTTTTCTCCTCCTGTGTTCCCTCCAAAGCCAGGTAATAGCCGCTGCCTTTTTGGGTGGAAACGGCAAGACCTAACAACTCCGCCTTCCAGGGATCTAAATCGGTGGTTTCAGTGTCAAAGCAAAATACTTTTTCAGACTGCAGAATTTCCAGTAAAGTTTCCAGGCCTTCTTTCCCCTGCAGCAATTGATAGTTGTGCTCAACATCTTCAATGCTTTTTAGGCTACTCTGTACTTCTTCCTCTTCAGCTGGCTCTTCGCCAAATAAGGCGGTTTGTGTACCAGAGCTGCTGGCTACCGATAGTTTTTCCCCTAAAACCCGTTGGCTTAAGGTTCTAAACTCCAATTGACCAAAAAGCTCGCGTAACAATTCTTTGTTGGGTTCCTGGCGAGCGCAGGCTTCTGGCTCCCAGTCTACAGGAACTTCAAGGATAATACGCGCAAGCTTTTTGCTCATCATGGCCTGCTCCTGGTTTTGCTCCACGTTTTCCTTGAGTTTGCCCTTTAGCTTATCCAAGTTCTCGTAAAGCCCTTCCATGCTGCCAAACTCCGATATCAAGTCTTTAGCACGTTTTTCTCCAACCCCAGGGATTCCTGGAATATTATCCACCTTGTCTCCCATCATTCCAAGGAAATCAATCACCTGCTCGGGAGTTTGCACGCCAAACTTTTCCTGTACTTCGGGAATTCCCCAGATTTCGGGCTTTTTTCCTGCCTTTGCAGGTCGGTACATAAAGATGTTATCCGATACCAGTTGCGCATAATCCTTATCGGGCGTCATCATGTAGGTGGTAAAACCATCCTTTTCGGCCTTTTTTGCCAGGGTTCCAATTATATCATCTGCCTCATATCCTTCTAAACCATAGGTTTTAATGTTAAAGGCCTCGATAATTTTATAGATGTAAGGAATGGCCGAACGGATATCCTCGGGCATTTCCTCTCGGTTGGCT
>JBMYJC010000337.1:0-2779 GCA_049594055.1 Luteibaculum sp.
TTTCATTAAACTCTATGGCATGTCGCTCTGTGGTGCTAACCAGCTGAGCTTTGCCTTTCAGTTTTTTGTCCTTATAGCTGTCTTTGCTTTTTCGTTTTACAACAAAAATTACCTTATCACCTTCTTTGGTGTTGGTTGTAAATTCGGTATAAGCAGCCTGAAAATTAGCTGGAGTTAGGTCTTGCCCGTTTACCTCGGCTAAAAGATCTCCGGCTTTAAATCCTAGTTTCTTAGCAAAGTCATTGGCGTTGCTTACATCAGTAATCTCAATCAGGCCTTCTTCCTGGTTAAATCCGAGGCTAATTCCACCAAAAGTTATTTTTTCCACCTTTTTTGTGGCTTCATAATTCACGCCAACTCTGTTTAGGATGTCTTTGTATGGAAGGGGTTCTGAACCAGATACATAGGTTCTCAGGAAGCCTTCAATTTCAGGGTGCGTTTTCGCCCCAATAATGTCAAAGAGCTTGTCGTCCTCAAATGGTTTTTGGATTCCGTATTCCTTGGCCAGTTCACGCATCAAATCCTGGAGATCCATTTTAAGGTCGGAGTTTTCCAAAATAAGGATGTCCAAACACATCCCAATTAAGGCTCCTTTCTGATATACATTGCCGTACTGGTTTTCGTATTTGTCCAATCCAATTTCCCTTCAGTAGACTTCGCTTTGGGAAGCGATCGTCATTTTTTGGCGCATTTGATCCAGGAATTCTTGTTCTGTCATCAGGTCATACTTTACCTGTACATGCTGCGCGGCATATTCTGTGCATCCCTCATATAACCAAAGGTGCTTAGACATTTTAGGGTCTATGAAATTGTAGTCATGGATTTGCTCAGAGTGGATGTTTAGCGGAGTTACAATATGGAAGAATTCGTGGGCGGTAACATCGCGTATGCTAGATGCCAATTGCTCTGGATCTCCTTCTGGTAAACTAAAAAAGGTACTATAACTGTGCTCTAATGCTCCAGCAGATCCAGAATTAGAGGCGCCTTCAAATAGGTAAATTAGGATGGAATACTTGTCAACTGGCAAAGTTCCACCTAAATATTGTCTTTGAGCATCCAGCGTAGCTCTAACATTCTCTCTAACCGCGTTAGCGCTAAGCTTCTTGTTTGGGGAGTACACAGAAATAAGCACCTGGCAATTTCCCACGGGAATCATAGCTGTATCGGGCTCGCAGTACATGATGGGGTTATCATGTAGATCAAAATAGTTTGGCGCGGTCCAAACATCTTTAGTGGCGGTAGCATTCAGTTTTTTTAAGGAGGTTGCACCGTAGAAATTTTCGGGTTTGGTAACGTACACATCAAAAGGCATTTCCTTATAGCCATCGATGTAACCAAAGATTCCAAAGTTGTTGAGGACGAAATTCTTACCGTTTTCAAAATTGGTTCCTGCGGGCTCAAAAATCACGTTTTCTAGTTTGCTATCGAAGGAATCCTCTATGCGATAGGTTATTGAGCCTAAACGCTGTGCTCTTCTAATTTCCCAGCGGTTAATACCAATTTTTTTCACAGCCACGGGATTTCCCAGGGTATCAAAGGCATCCAGTTTTTTCACAAAGCGGCCAAAATCAGAAATGGAATAGGTGCCAGGAACAATTTTTGGCATGTGAAACTCCACGGTTTCGTCAGAAATACGCGGTAGGTGCATTTTTACTTCCAGCTGGTCATCCTCCACCTTTGTAAGGTCTACAAAACAGGAGTATCGATCGCTTGGATGCTGCCCAAACAGCGCAGAAAAGCAAAATAGAATGGTTAAAGCGAGTATTGTGTTTTTCATTGTTACAAGATTTGGGTCAAAAATCAGTTTTAAGTAATTCATAAACAAACCGAAAATTTACAGAGGAATAATCTCATGTATTTTCGGTTAAATTGCGGCCTCGATCGGAATAAGCACCCACGAAAACTATGATTAAAAAAGTCCTTTTTATTCTCTTTTGTCTCCCTCTTTTTGGTCTTCAGGCCCAAATTCAACCCTATGTAGATTACTGGAATTACGAGAAGAAAATCCCAAAATCGAAAGGAGATTATTTACACGGGCAGCAGCATGGTAAGTGGACTTACTATTACAAAAGCGGTAAGAAGAAGGAAGAACTCAATTATTACAATGGCTTGCTCAACGGGCAGGTAATCAACTTCCACGAGAATGGCAATGTAGCTAGTGAGGGGTACTTTTTATATGGAACCCAAGACAGCATTTACAAATCCTTTTACGAAGATGCGGTGCTTGCCACCCAAGGATATTACGATGACAATAAAAAAACCGGAACCTGGTCGTATTATTATCCAAACGGCACACTTCGGAAAGAAGAGTTTTATCCACCCGGAAAAAAGAGCGCAAAGTTAACCAAGAGCTACTCCACAAGCGGAGAACCTTTGGTGGTTGGAGGAAACGGCATCCACAAAGAATACAGCCTAGACGGTAGTGTTTTGGAGATTATTGGCTACAAAAATGGTTTGGAGCACGGAGATTATATTCAGTACTACCCCGATGGCAAAACACATATAAAAGGCAGCTATTTGGAAGGTGATAAACACGGATTGTGGATTTCCTACTTTCCAGATAAAAGCGTTAAAAGCAAGTACGAGTATAAACAAGGTAAGCTGGACGGGATTTGTGAAGAATATTTTAGACCAGGAGTGTTAAACTTCTCCGGAAATTACCGCGAAGGAAAAAAGGAGGGAGATTGGAAGTGGAATTACAGCTCGGGTAATCTGGAGATGCAAGGGCAGTTTAAGAATGACCAGCGCAGCGGTATTTGGACTTACAACTACCCCAACA
>JBMYJC010000338.1:0-2726 GCA_049594055.1 Luteibaculum sp.
AATGCGGGTAAACTCCTGCTCGTTTAATATTAAATGATCACTGGGTGCCACTATCATGGTTGCATCCGGATCTTCTTTCAGAATCTTGTAGGCAGCATAGGCTACACAAGGCGCGGTATTTCTCCGGCTGGGCTCGCAGACAATATGTTTAGGTAAAATTTCTGGAAGCTGCTCGGCAACTAAATCTTTGTAGATCTCATTGGTAACCACCAGGATATTCTCAGCTGGAGTGAAATTTCTAAGTCGTTTAAATGTTTGCTGAATGAGTGTGCTTCCGGTTCCCAAAACATCGTGAAATTGTTTGGGAAACTGATCGGTACTCATGGGCCAGAATCTACTTCCAATTCCGCCTGCCATGATAACCGCATAGTGGTGATTTTTCATGATAAATAGCTACTTGCTAAGGCGTGGCAAGTTTATGAAAAAGCTAGATTGTAATTAGGCGCTTTTTAATCGAACGGGGCAATTTGCCCGTATTCGGTATTTTTTTCCGCTTTCTTTTTCCTGGCAAAGAACAAAACTGCGCAGAGCCTTTTCGCGAATAAACTCCCTTTCCTTAAAAATAAATCGACTTCCATCTGGTATTTTAGATAGCCTTAGTTCGTTTGCCCCCAACTTATCTTCGGGCATAATAAAGGGTTGTAGCGCAGGATGTGAAAAACTAGCGGCACTGGGATTTCTAAAATATTGAGCCAAGGGCTTATTCCACTCCTGAGGAAATACTCCTTGAAAATAATCGTGATATATGCGTTTGAAGTGGTATTTCCATTCCGGGCCATGGGCTTCAACTCGGTTTTTGTTCTCCACCCAATTGATGTGATGTGCAAACTCGTGCACCCAAACCAGCAGAGCCACATAGGTTTCTAGGTTCTTGTTTAAGGTGATAACCGGAAACTTTTGCTCGGCTCCCGCTGGCCTAAAATCGCCTAGTTTAGTTTTTCGGGGACTAACCCAGGTTGTGCTAACCCAAGGATAGTTTTGAGAAAGTGAAAGGATGGCCTCTATGGCCGGTGCTGGAAATCCGTAATACCACAAATTAAACTGGGTGTTTATAAAGTTTGCTCCCATTTAGGGCAGGTATTGCATTTTTTCTTTTTGCGTTTTTGAGAACCGCAAGAAAGTAGAACCGCGGTTAATACAAATAGCAGGGCAAAAGTGCTATACTTCTTTAGCATTTTCATCATGCCGTAAAATTATTAATTCCTACACAAAGGATTACATTTGCGAGGTCGGATATGGAAGTACTTCTCACCCATTTGGGGCGTTATTTTTTGATGTTAAAATCGGTGTTTCGGAAACCCGAGCGCCTTAAAGTATTTCTTGAAACTTTATTAGCTGAGATAAACGGCTTAGGAGTGAACTCCATGGGCATCGTTGCGCTGCTCTCGGTTTTTATGGGTGCTGTAATTACCTTACAAACTGCTTCCAACATAGATAGCCCGCTAATTCCACTTTACACCGTTGGTTATGCAACCCGGCAATCGGTGGTTTTAGAATTTGCCCCAACCATTATTTCTTTAATCCTTGCTGGTAAAGTGGGATCCAACATTGCCAGCGAAATCGGCACCATGCGGGTTACAGAGCAAATAGATGCCCTTGAAATCATGGGCGTTAATTCTGCTAGCTTTTTAATCCTTCCTAAAGTTACGGCTGCCATGCTGATCAATCCTTTCCTAATTATCTTAAGTATGTTTTTGGGGATTGGAGGCGGTTGGTTGGTGAGCTTGGGAACAGGTATTGTATCCAGCAGTGACTATTTTACCGGAGTTCAATTAGATTTTAAACCATTCACGGTGGTTTACGCCCTCATTAAAACCGTAGTTTTTGCATTTGTAATCACCAGTGTTGCCAGTTATCATGGTTATTTTACCAAAGGTGGAGCCTTGGAAGTAGGAGTTTCCAGTACAAAAGCGGTTGTCTACTCCAGTGTAATTATCCTTCTACTCAATTACGTGTTAACCCAAGTCTTGCTCATATGATTGAAATAAAGGGTTTACATAAATCATTTGGTGATACAGAAGTCCTGCGAGATATCAACGTGTCTTTTGAAAAAGGCAAAGTGAATATGATTATAGGACAGAGTGGAAGCGGTAAATCGGTGCTAACGAAGTGTACCGTGGGATTATTAAAGCCCAGCCAGGGAAAAGTACTTTACAACGGAAAAGATTTTTTTGGCATTGACGATGAGGAAAGGCGTGAGATCCGAAAAGAAATGGGAATGCTTTTTCAAGGTTCAGCACTATTTGATTCTTTGAGTGTCTTGGAGAACGTAATGTTTCCACTGCGGATGTTTTCCAATTTGAGCCAAAAGGAAAGAATAGAAAGAGCGCAATTTTGCCTGAACAGGGTGAACATAGATCGCGACAAAGAGGATCTATTCCCCAGTGAAATCAGTGGTGGAATGCAAAAAAGGGTGGGCATTGCAAGAGCTATCGCGATGCAACCTTCTTACTTGTTTTGCGATGAGCCTAATTCTGGATTGGATCCTAAAACCTCTATTGTAATCGATCAGCTTATACAGGAGCTCACCTACGAGTTTGATATTACCACGGTAGTCATCAGCCACGATATGAACTCTGTTATAGAGATTGGCGATAAGATCCATTTTCTATACGATGGCAGCCTTTGGTGGGGTGGAGGGAAAAGGGATATTCTCGCAACTCAGAATAAGGAGATAAACGAGTTTGTTTATGCCAGCTCCTTTATGGCAGAACTAAAAGAAAAAT
>JBMYJC010000339.1:0-2715 GCA_049594055.1 Luteibaculum sp.
TTGTTCAGCGTAGCTTAAGCTACGCGAAACTATCGTTCCAGCTTTTAGCTGGATAGAAGCGCTGAACTTGAACAGTTAGTTCTCGATACGCTGCGCTACTCGAACTGACAATTTAATTCAACCAAAAATGCTTGACACACTGTCACTTCGAGGGTTCCTTTGAAACCCGTATCGAGAAGTCTGAGCAAGGCAAAGGTTTATCATCCTTCAAGCTTGCCTACTTTTACAACATGTTTAGCCAGGTCTTTAAGGAATGTATCCCAGATTTTAAAAGCACCGGTTTGCAGGCCATCCAAAAGCTTTGGAAAGGCTATGGCACAATCTACCGCTATCGCACTGGGGGTAATGCCTTCGTGGTTAAGCATTACAATTGGAAATCTTTAGCCCAAGCACAGAGCTTAGAGGAAGAGTTTGCTCTAGAACGCAAAATCAACTCCTTTAAAAATGAGTTGAGCTGGTACACATTAAGTCCGCTAGAATCCCTAGCATCTCATTTTCCGGTTTACTACAATTCCTGGGAGGGAGAAAAGGAAATCATTCTAATCTTAAGTGATCTCCAAGAGAAAGGATTTAAATGTGGTGGAAACTTATTTGTAGAACTTGGGATAAAATCTACGCTTAGTTTTTTGGCAAAATTTCATGCACGCAGTTTAAATCCATCCCAGAGCATAATACCTGGTGGGTATTGGCATTTGTCGCTAAGGTCTTATGAACATCAACAAATGATTTTAGGGCAATTAAAGCAGGCAGCTGGTCATATACAGGAGACCATTGATAATGCAGCATACCAGTGCCTAATTCATGGGGATGCCAAGCCCGCAAACTATGCTTACCGTAAAACGGATGGTGAAATAATGGCTTACGACTTTCAATACTGGGGTAAGGGCATTGGCGTACAGGATTTAGCCTGTTACCTGTTTGGAGTAGTGTCTAATGAGCAGGAATGGGAGCTGTTTTCTGAATACTATTTCCAGGCACTTCAAAATTCCCTTGCCGGGCATGAAAACGCAGGAGATATCATCCGCTTATGGCGGGACTTATATCCCTTATGTCGCTTAGATTATTACCGTTTCTTATTGGGTTGGAATCCCCAACACGGCAAGCTTGCTAACTACAACCCCATACCAGATTTGGCCCTGCTTAGCTCACAGTTGCGCCATTCATAACCTCGGTATTAGAGCCAACAGCAAAAAGTTTTTCATCGGCATCTTCGGCAAATAAGAGCATACCCTGACTTTCTATGCCCATAATTTTTCGTGGAGCCAGGTTGGCTAACATCAACACTTTTTTTCCAACTAACTCTTCTGCTTTAAAGTGTTTAGCAATTCCAGAAACCACGGTTCTTTCTTCACTTCCAATATCCACTCTTAACTGAAACAGCTTAGAAGATTTAGGCACCTTTACCGCTTCTTTGATTTCCGCTATTCTCAGATCCATTTTTTGGAAGGAATCAAAGTCCGTTAGCTCTTTCATGGCTTTAACTTTTGCGTTGGATTTAGCAGCGTTGGACTGCTGAAGTTTTTCAATTTGTTTTTCAATTTCCTCGTCTTCTACCTTGCTGAAAAGCAAGGATGCCTCAGCAATTTGGTGTTTAGATGTTATCCATTTAGGTTGGTTTAGATCACTGAAGTTTCCCTCCGCTAAAGCAAGCATCTCACTCAATCTTTTTACCGTAGCCGGTAGGAAAGGTTGTAGAATGAGTCTTAAGCCGGCAGTTATTTCCAGGGCAATGGCCAGAATGGTTTTCACTCGCTCTGGATCTGTTTTTATTTTTTTCCAGGGTTCTTCATCTGCCAAATACTTATTTCCCAAACGGGCTAAGCCCATGGCGTGCTGCAGTGCATCGCGGAATTTAAAAGCGCTAAGCGCATCAGCAACCTTTTTGGGAAGTGCTCGCGCTTCTGCCAGTATTTGCTCGTCTACGGCTAATAATTCAGCGGCTTCGGGCACTATTCCTTCGTAGTATTTATGGGTTAGAATAAGGCTTCGGTTCACAAAATTTCCGAGTACGGCAACTAGCTCGTTGTTTACGCGAGCCTGGTAATCCTTCCAGGTAAACTCACTGTCTTTTGTCTCTGGAGCAATAGAACAAAGCACATAGCGCAACTCATCTTGCCTTCCGGGTAAATCCTCTAAATACTCGTGAAGCCAAACCGCCCAATTTCTGGAAGTAGAAATTTTTTGTCCCTCCAGATTGAGGAACTCATTGGCAGGAACATTCTTTGGCAGTTGGAAATTAGGATTTAACTTAAGCAGGATGGGGAAAATAATGCAGTGGAAAACAATGTTGTCTTTCCCAATAAAATGGATGAGTTCACTGTCTTCGCTCTGCCAGTAATCTTCCCAATTTTTACCCTTATCCTGGGCCCATTTTTGGGTGGACGTGATATAACCAATTGGTGCATCCAACCATACATAAAGCACTTTCCCCTCAGAATTGGGTAAAGGAACCGGAACTCCCCAATCCAAATCCCTGGTCATGGCTCTGCTTTGCAATCCACCATCTATCCAAGACTTACATTGCCCAATCACATTCGATTTCCAGCTTTTGGGATCGTGGATTTGTTTTCCATGAAGTTTCCCTTCCTCTAGCCACTCTCTAAGCCAAGCCTCGTGTTTTTGCATAGGCAGGTACCAGTGGCTGGTTTGCTTTTTTATTGGCTCGGCACCGCTTAGGGTAGATTTTGGGTTAATAAGGTCATCTGGGCTTAAGCT
>JBMYJC010000340.1:0-2689 GCA_049594055.1 Luteibaculum sp.
TCGTCTTTTAACTTCTCAAGTTCTTCTTCCTTTAATTGAAGACTATCCTGCTTTTCGGCAATCTGTTCATCCAGCTTTCTAATCTCTGCTGAAATGGTTCCAATTAGATCTCCGCGAAAATCAATCTGTCGATCAAGAATAACTAGTTCAGACTGCTGCTTTTTAACATCGTTCTGGTTTTTGTTAATCAGCTTACTGGTCAGGTTAATTTTTTCGTTGAGCTCCTTCCGCTGTAACTCGAGCTCTTTTTTATTCTGGGAATAAGAGGCAATGGCAAGGAATAGAAAGCATGTGGTTGGAATAAATTTCCAATTAATTGAAAACAATGCGCTCATACTTTTCTGGAATGCTGAAATCGTCTTCAATGTCATCTATCTCCTTAAACTTAGAGGGGTTTATGGTAATTTTTATCCGCTTTTCACCGCTTGTCAAATCTACTTCTATCAGGCTAGGAATTTGTATTCCACCAAAATTTTGTTGTTCCCCATAATTTATCTCCAGCAGTTGGTTTTTTTCTACTTCGTGGATAATAACTCTCCGCAAATTAAAATCAGAATCCGAAAAATACCTTTTCAGGAAAATGTCATCATCTTTCTTAAACGCCTTGGCTAATTTTTTATTGATATTGGTGTACACGTAAACGGAGTCTGGATCTTCCTCAAAGCTTTCGTCTTTTAAAATACCCAAACCTTTGCGGAGCTTTCTACTGGGCACATTTTTTACAATGTAACGGTCTTTGCTTCTATCGCATTTATAGCGATCGCTATCGGCATATTTTATAGGTTGTGCACTAAGTAAATCTTGAAATAACTCCAAACTAACTTCCGATCCAATCTCCTGGCTCAGGTAATCATAGGAACCCGTGTAGTATTGCTTATCCAGCTTATTTAGAAAGATGATGCTGTCTGGAAAAAGGTAGAGCCTAAAAAGCTCTATACCCAGAAGGGGAGAGATTGAAACACTGGTAAGTTCACCGCGCACACTGCGTACAATGGAGCTAAATTTTTGCACGCTGTTGTCGGGCAATCTTACCTCACAACTGTATTTACCGGCAAAAGTTTGCGGAAAGTCATTTCCCTTTTCAATACGTTGAATGATATCCTTACAGCCCATTTTGCTCATGTCTGTAAGCGTTTTTTTAGAAGCACAGGAAAAAAGGGTGCACAGCGCAAGTGTTAAGCTGCTAATCCACCCAATTCTGCTTCTCAATTTTCTCTGATAACTTTTCTGAACCACCTTCTTTTCCCGCTGCTCGTTTCCAATACTCCAAGGCATCCTCTGTGTTGCCTTGTTTAAATAAAATATCTCCGTAATGCTCTAAAATGGTTCCGCTTTCGGATCCTCCGGCATCTATTGCCCTTTGAATGTACAATCTGGCTTTATCGTAATCACCCATTCGAAATAAAATCCACGCATAGGTATCTAAAAAACTGGAAGATTGACCATCAAACTGAACCGCTTTTTCTGCCATTTCCTTCGCCCTTTTCAGGTCAGTATTTCTTTCTGCCAGGCTGTAACTGTAATTGTTTAGCACCAGGCCATTATTAGGGTCTAATTGGAGTACTTGCTCGTAAAGTTTATCTGCTTTGTTAAACTTTTCCATGGCAGTGTACGCATCGCCCAGTAAACTGAGAAACTGGATACGCAGGGCTGGTTGATTAACCACCAAGGCCAAACCGCTTTCCAGAGAAAATACGGCATCTTCATAATTCTGCTTTTGCATTTCTGCTAAACCCAAATAGAGATAAAATATGGGTTGCGATGGAAATAACTTAACGCATTGTTTTGCGTCAATGAGAAGGCTGTCCAATTGTCCAAGGTTGGTCTCAATTTCCAGAATACGCTCCCAGATAATTTTCTTATCTGCCGCAATTTTCACCGCCTTTCTGTAACTGTTTAAGGCCTCCTCAAATTTATTTTCCCTAAGCAAAATGTCCCCATAAATAGCAAAAGCCTTTCCATCGCCTGGATGAGCAATGGTCATTTGTTTGGCAAGATCCAGGTATTTGGGAACGTGCGTTTTATCTAGGTTACTGGACTCGTAGAAGACCAGCATCAGGCGCATTTTATCGTCAATACTCAGGTCAGGTTTAGTGAAAGCCTCTTCCGCATGGCGAATGGCCTCAGAAAAATTTCCCTTGTTAATGAAAATAAAAGCCAGTTTTAAATGAGCCTTTGCGAATTGGGGCTCGGTTTCCAGGATTTGCTCCAAAAGAGAAATGGCCTTTTCTGGCTCCGATTTCATCAAATAAAAATCGGATTGCATTTCCTTTAACTCAGAAACTAGCGGGTAGTCTTTAATTAGTTTGGATGTCTCTTCAATGGCTTTATCCAATCTGTTTGCCCTTACAAAACCTTGTATTTTTCGGTAGGATATTTCCAAGGTTTCTCCTGAGAGCTCTATTACTTTTTCGTAAAGGGCTTCGGTTTTTTTTATGTCACCCAGCTCTTCATAGATTTCCGCTTTCCCCAGATATGCTCCCGGATCCTGGGGCTTAAGTTTTATTATCCTGTCGTAGTATTCGAGGGCTTCTTTTACATTTTCAACAGAGCGATGTAATTCTGCCGCTAGTTCAAGGTAAAAGCCATTTTGATCGTTGATGTTAACCGCTTTTTCAATGGAGCGAATGCTCTCATTTGCATTTCCTTGCATGGCCTGAATTCGGGCAAGCTCGTACCAAACGGCATC
>JBMYJC010000341.1:0-2687 GCA_049594055.1 Luteibaculum sp.
GCCTGATTTCCTCTTTGTCCAGATCATAATAAAGGAAGCCCTTATTGGCCAAACTGATAATGAGCACCTTAGCATCCACCAATGGATAACGAACAAAACTGGCAAAGTCCTTCAGATCAAAAATGCGTTTGTGCGTTTTATTCGCATAGTCGCGCAGCATAACCAAGGGTGACGGCTGACCGGGCATTTGCAGGGCTCTGAACCGATCTGGAACAAAAAAGTTGGACGACTCGAAGGTAGCCCGGGTGGCAGTGGAAGATTTTAACTGGCCAAATTCCAAGGTGCTATTCCCTCTTTCCCAGGCAATTCTATCCACATAAATATCCAATTGGTGGTAGGATGAAAAGAAAGGCGAGTAAGAGATTCCCTCTTCGCCCCTTAATATTTCAAGGAGTTCTTTCTCTCTATCGTACTTAAATATAGCTCCAGAGTGGTAGATGGAATCCTTACCCAATTTAACCACCACCTCGGTTACCGATGAACTTAAGCGCTCTGGTGATATGTAGAATCCAACGGAATTTGCTTCAACAAATACTTTTCCGTCTTGTTTAAATCTTAATTGGCACGGATTGTATGGATCTCCCAAACCTGAAAAGTTGGCTCCACGTAAAGCAAATCCTCCTCGGTAATCTACATCGGGGAGGATATCTTTAATCTCTACGGCCTTTTCATCGCTCACAAATGCCGGGTATTTCGCATCGTTGGGATCACTCACGCTCACCACCTTGTCATTAAATTTCCCGTGAAGTTTTTGAGGAAAATACTCTGATGTGAGTTCCGCTTTATCAGCATCGTAAAACGAGCTGCGAGTTTTTATTTCAAAATTACTTAGGTCTGCAAAGTTTTGTGTGGGATCTAAACCTACCCTTTCCCAAGTTACCCGGGCATTGTCACCATAAAAAACGCCTTGCGTTGGAGCATAAGACCCGTTAACCGATTCCAGGGTCATGGAGTCTGTCTTTTGCGTACAGATAAGCGTGTTTTCCTTTACCGAAATAAGCGCAAGGGTGTCATATTTTAGTTGGAAGCTTTTTGATCCTAGCTTCCATTCTACTGCGTTGGATTGGTAGATAATTCCCGATTCTGTTAGGAGAAAAACACTCTGCAAGTAATCTTCCAACTTGGTTTTGGATCTTCCATCCGCTAGTTCCAAAACCGCCGCTTTAAAAGAATCAAAATTCCCCGCGTTTCCACCCGCACCATTTTTAAGGCGCATGGTACTGATAAGTAACTGCTTAAATGCAGGCACCACACTAAAGCGTTTCTTTACCATGATTTCGGAGGCATTGTAAACAAACTCCTCCACATCTCCTGCTAAAGCGGGGGCTTCCCAAAAAGGCAAAAACTCTTCCTCAAAAACCTTTTTAAAGTAGTCCGAATCGTCATCTTTTAGGTAAGATTCTACACTTTTCCAATAAGCCTCTTTCTCTCTAGATACCTCTTTAAGATACTGTGCATGAAGCGAGCAGGTAACGCAGAATAATACCAAAAAGCAAAGGCTTTTATTAAGCTTTGCGAAACTGAAGGATGGACCAATCATTTTTCGAATTTTTATTTTCTAGTATGAGCTTTTCTTGTTCTGCCGCTGAAATTAAAAGTGAGTTGTCTGAAGTATAAAAACCAGATAACATAAGAATTCCACCCTTGGCCAAGGCTCCATTATACTTGGGTAAATCCTCTTTTAACACATTGCGATTGATGTTTGCGACAATCACATCAAAAGCATTTTTGGGTATATCTTCGGCCACCCCGTGGATAAAAACACTTTTATGGCAATCATTCAATTGAGCATTATGCCTGGCATTCTCAACCGCTGTGCCTTCAATTTCCACCCCAACAATATGTTTTGCCCCTCGTTTCTCGGCCAACAAAGCCAGGATTCCCGTTCCGCAACCCATGTCCAGAACGGATTTCCCCTTTAAATCGGTATGTAACAGCTGCTGGCACATCAAAAAAGTGGTTTCGTGATGTCCTGTACCAAAAGACATTTGCGGTTCAATGATGATTTCTAAGTCGAAATCATTTGATTTAGAATGGAATGGAGCCCGAATGTGCAGTTGGTCTTCTATAGAAATGGGTTGAAAATTTTTCTCCCAACTCTCATTCCAGTTTTCCCCTTTTATTTTCTTCTCCTGAAGTACAATCTCTTTATTAGCCAGCCAGGGGTGGGTTTTAAACTCTTTTTCAAGCTCGCCATGGTAAGCATCCTCTGTTATATACGCAAATAGAGTTGTCCCCTCCTCAGTGAATGAATCAAAACCTAAATCGCTTAAAACGGGATAGCACAACTGTAGGTCTTCTGTAGACTGCAAGTGTATTTCCCAGGTTACGTAGTTCATTTAGAAGGATTTAGCAATGGCAATAAAATCATCTGCTTTCAAAGAGGCTCCACCTATGAGCCCACCGTTTACATCGGGTTCTGCAAAAATTTCACTGGCATTTTCAGGTTTGCAGCTGCCACCGTATAAGATGGGGTTGTTTATTTCTGGTTGGATACCATGCAGCTCTGTTCTTATAAAAGCGTGCATTTCTTGAGCTTGTTGGGGGCTTGCTGTTTCCCCGGTCCCAATGGCCCAAACCGGTTCGTAAGCCCAGATCAAGTTTTCAAAATCTGACTTTTTTAAATCGGCAAGTGCAGCGTGTACTTGTTCGGCTACTACCCTAAAATGCCCATTAGATTTCCTTTG
>JBMYJC010000342.1:0-2683 GCA_049594055.1 Luteibaculum sp.
TGGTAAGGAGCGGGACCTGGTAAGTCCCGCTTTCCTTTTTTATACAACGAAGTCAAAGCGCATTCCAACCAAAATTTTACTCGTAACGCAAGGCGTCAATTGGGTCTAAGGCAGCCGCCTGTTTAG
Source organism: Luteibaculum sp. (assembly GCA_049594055.1). Lineage (GTDB taxonomy): Bacteria > Bacteroidota > Bacteroidia > Flavobacteriales_D > Luteibaculaceae > Luteibaculum. The sequence goes on from JBMYJC010000342.1 coordinate 127, forward strand.
CAGGATAATACCCCGAAGCTACGCCAACGATTAAACACAGCGCCACTCCGGCAGAAATCCAATCCCAGGGAATTATGAAACCGCCTCCAACCAAGTTGGATACCAGATTTCCAATAACAATTCCCAATATTATTCCCAACAAGCCACCAAGTTGTCCAATTACAATAGATTCTACCAGGAATTGATTTCTGATTAACAAGGCAGTAGCCCCAATTGCTTTTCTTGTTCCAATTTCTCGGGTGCGTTCCTTTACCGATACCAACATAATGTTCATTAGACCAATAGCAGCGCCTAACAAAGTTATAATGCCAATGGCGGTAGCAATTACCGATATAGCGGAGAGCTGCTCTATTACAAAATCTGCAATCTGATCGCTTTTTCTTATGGAAAAAGACTCTTCCTTGCCAGGAGGATCTTTTCTAATGATGCGGAACAAACCAGTAGCCTCAGAAATGGCAGGCTCTAAAAACTGGGTGTTGTTCACCATTATATTCAGATTATAACTCGACTGATCCAATCCATAATTAGCCCTAAGGTTGGAAATAGGAATCAAGACCTGGTTGTCGCCACTAAAACCTAAGGAATTCCCCTTGGATTCCAGCACTCCGATTATTTTATACACACCAGATCCTACGCGTATATCCTTATTTAAGGGATCCTCTTTTTTATCAAAAAGGGTTTCAACAATGTCTTTTCCAACCACCACTACATTGTTACTCAATTCTACATCGGTCACCGTAATGTTGCGCCCTTTTTCAATGGTATAACCGGAGGTAGCCAGGTAATTTTCATCCACGGCCATTACCCGCACGTTTGGGTTGGTTTTTTCCGACTTGTATTTTAAAGTGGCCGTTCCAGTAGCACCTTGATTTACCGATACAAAACCTATTTCGGACTTAAAGCGCTCTTTAAAGTCCATGGCTTCGCGGTAGCTGATGTTGCGGTTTACTTTGCGTTCATCAGAGCGGTTTAACCTAAGGTTGCGGTGGGAGATGCTAAAGGTGTTGGAGCCCATCATGGCAAAATCGTCCTGCAGCTTTCCCTTTATCGCATCAATAGCTGTGAGTATTCCTACCAGTGCCATAATACCAATGGCAATAATTAGCACCGTTAGAGCAGTTCTCAAACGTTGGCTCTTTATCGATCTAAATGCAATCTTTACATTCTCGGTAGAAACTCTCATGGGGTAAAAGTCTGTATTTTTTGTCCGGTGGCACAAAAATAGTAGCAATACCTTGCAGTAAATAACAAATTACACGATCGGCAGGGATTTGGAATCCTCGCTTATTTGTATACTTTCTAATTTGAATGCAGTGGAAAATGCTTGTTGTTTTGGCAAACTGCAATGCTTATTTTCGCGACTCTTCAAAACCCCCTAATATCCTATTATGAGCAAGGTTTTCGACTTAGACATGATAAAAGAGGTGTACAAACGTATACCCGAAAGAATAGCTGCTGCGAGAAAAGTAGTGAATAAGCCTTTAACGCTATCGGAAAAGATTTTGTATTCCCACCTCTGGGATGGAAATGCAAATCAGGAATTTACCCGCGGTAAATCCTATGTGGATTTTGCACCCGACCGTGTTGCGATGCAAGATGCAACAGCCCAGATGGCGCTTTTGCAATTTATGCAGGCAGGAAAAGATAACACGGCAGTGCCTTCAACGGTGCATGCAGACCACCTTATCCAAGCTAGAATTGGTGCAGATAAAGACCTACAGGACGCATTAAACAAAAACAATGAGGTTTTTAATTTCCTTTCCTCTGTTTCCAACAAGTATGGAATAGGCTTTTGGAAACCCGGAGCTGGAATTATTCACCAAGTAGTATTAGAGAATTACGCTTTCCCAGGTGGAATGATGATAGGTACCGACTCCCACACGGTAAATGCTGGTGGTTTGGGTATGGTAGCTATTGGAGTAGGAGGTGCCGATGCCGTTGACGTAATGGCGGGTATGCCTTGGGAACTTAAGTTTCCAAAATTAATTGGGGTAAAACTTACCGGAAAATTAAACGGTTGGACAGCTCCTAAAGACGTTATTCTTAAAGTGGCCGGAATCCTTACTGTAAAAGGTGGAACAGGTTGCATTGTTGAGTATTTTGGAGAAGGAGCCAAATCCATGTCTTGTACAGGAAAAGGAACCATCTGCAACATGGGTGCAGAGATTGGAGCTACAACTTCCACCTTTGGTTACGATGACAGCATGGAGCGCTACCTGCGCGCTACCGATAGAGCTGAAGTTGCAGACTTGGCAAACGGAATTCGCGAGCACTTAACTGGCGATGCCGAGGTTTATGCTAATCCTGAAAAATATTTTGACCAGGTAATTGAAATAGACCTTGATAAACTGGAGCCGCACTTAAACGGACCCTTTTCTCCAGATATCGCAACGCCTATCTCTAAACTTGGTGAAGAGGCTAAAAAGAACAATTGGCCGCTAGAAGTAGAATGGGGTTTAATTGGTTCTTGCACCAATTCATCTTACGAGGACCTTACCCGCGCGGAGTCCATTGCAAAACAGGCCGTTAATAAGAAATTAAAAACCAAGGCGGAATT